>CAZPCO010000406.1:0-3613 GCA_964585025.1 uncultured bacterium
GCGACATTACGATGTTCAGATTCTTGGCGGTCTGGCACTCCACGAAGGTCGTATCGTCGAGATGAAAACGGGCGAAGGTAAAACCCTGGTTGCGACTCTGCCTCTTTATCTCAACGCACTTGAGCTCAATCCGGTCTGGCTGGCGTTGGCCAAAAAGACGGGCCAGAAAACCTTTGAACCGATTATCGATGCCAATGGTCTGCCGGTACCGGTTGGCCGCGGCGCTCTGCTGGTTACCGTCAACGATTATCTGGCAAAGCGTGACTCGGAATGGATGGGCAAAATTTATCGCTTTCTGGGGTTGTCGGTCGGTCTTAACGTTCATGGCCTGACCTCAGAACAGAAACGTGCCGCTTATGCTGCCGACATAACTTATGGCACCAACAACGAATTCGGTTTCGACTACCTGCGCGATAATATGGCCCTGACACTGGCTGACTGCGTGCAACGTTCCGAATACAATTTCTCGATCGTCGACGAAGTCGACTCGATTCTTATCGACGAAGCCAGAACGCCGCTGATCATCTCAGGCCCTGCTGAAAAGGCAACTGCCCTTTATTTTGTCTATGCCAAAGTGGCTCGTGAAATTTTGAAGCCTGACGAAGACTATATCGTCGATGAAAAGCAGCACGGTGTATCTGTTACTGAAGCCGGTATTGCTAAGGTAGAAAAGGCTCTGGGCATTGAAAACCTTTATGACAACAGCAATATGGATCACGTTCATCAGCTGCAGAATGCCCTGAAGGCCAAACATTTTTTCCACCGGGATAAAGAATATATCGTCAGACCGCGTGAAGATGGTCGCGGCCAGGAAGTTGTCATTGTCGATGAATTTACTGGCCGTCTGATGTTTGGGCGCCGCTATTCCGATGGCCTGCATCAGGCAATCGAAGCCAAAGAAGGGGTGCCGATTCAGCAGGAAAACCAGACTCTCGCTTCGATTACATTTCAGAATTACTTCAGGCTGTATCGTAAGCTCGCCGGCATGACCGGTACTGCTGAGACCGAGGCCAAAGAATTCAAGGAAATCTACAAGTGCGAAGTCGTTGTCATTCCGCCAAATAAGCCATGCGTGAGAATCGACATGGCCGATGTGATTTATAAAACTGTTCAGGAAAAGTTCGAAGCGATTGTAGATAACATCATCGCCATTCATGAGCGCAAACAGCCGGTTCTGGTCGGAACGATCTCGATCGAAAAGAGTGAGCTGATCGCCGCTATGCTGCGCAAACGTGGCATAACCTGTCAGGTGCTCAATGCCAAGTATCATGAACGCGAAGCCGAAATCGTCGCTCAGGCAGGCCGGGAAGGCGCAATAACCATCGCTACCAATATGGCCGGCCGCGGTACTGATATTTTGCTGGGTGGTAATCCGGAAATGCTGGCAAAAACCGAGCTTGGGCATACTGAAGGTGACGAATACCGTGATGCTCTGGCAAAATTCCGGGCTCTCTGCGACGAAGAAAAGAAGCGGGTAATCGAAGCCGGTGGTCTTTTCATTCTCGGCACAGAAAGACATGAATCAAGACGTATCGACAATCAGTTGCGTGGTCGTGCCGGTCGCCAGGGCGATCCCGGCGCCAGCCAGTTTTATCTGTCGCTTGAAGATGATCTGATGCGCCTTTTCGGTTCGGTCAACATTGCCGGCTGGATGGAAAAGCTCGGCTGGGAAAAAGGCGAACCGATAGAACATCCCTGGATCTCGAAATCGATCGAGAGCGCTCAGCGCAAAGTCGAAGCTTATCATTTTGACGTGCGCAAGCATATTCTCAAATACGATGATGTCATGAATCAGCAGCGCACCGTTGTTTATAATGAACGACGCAAAGCTCTCGAACAGGAAAGAGTATATGATGATCTTCTCTCGATGATCGAAGAGGTTATCGAAGGTATGGTCAGTTCTACTCTCAATCCGGAACTTGACCCTGATGACTATGACTACAACGGGCTTGCCGATCTTGTTAAGAAGGTTTTTCCCATCGAATGCGAAGGTGGCGACCCCAAGAACGGCAAAACTGGCCAGCTTTGTACTTTCTCCCGCGACGAACTTCTTGAAGAACTGAATCGTCGTGCTCTTGAAAAACTCAACGCCAAACGTGCCGAACTCGGCGATGACGATTTCTTTTCGATGCAGAAATTTCTGTTGCTGCAGATTGTCGACAGTAAATGGAAAGACCATCTGCACAACATGGATAATCTCCAGGATGGTATTCATCTGCGCAGCTGGGGCCAGCGTGACCCGCTTGTGGAATACAAACTCGAAGGCTTTCAGATGTTTCAGAACATGATTGAAAGCATCAAAGAAGACCTGTTGTATTATCTGTACAGGGTTTCCTATTCGCGCACCGATGAGCGCGAAGCCCAGGAAAAGCAGGAACAGGAAGTCTATTACAACCGTAATGATGGCGATGAGGCTCCGAAGGTTCCGAATCGCGGCGAAGACGTTACCAATCGCAATGAGCCATGTCCCTGCGGCAGCGGCAAAAAATACAAGAAGTGTTGTGGTCGTAACGGCTGATTTTCAGCTTTTTTGATTGCCGGAGAACTGTTGTGATAACACCATGCAAATTGGGCCCTGCGGCATTCAGGGTGCGATCTTCCGGCCTGTCGCTCGTCGAGGTTCTGATTGCTCTGACAATTCTTTCGATGCTCGCTCTGCCGATGTTCATGTTTCTTGTCGAATACTCGCGCGGTAGTTCCCAGCTTGGTGATTATTACCAGATTCTCAATATTGTTGAAGAGAAGCTTGATACGGCACTAGCCCTGCATTTTGTCGAAATTCCGGTAGGAGAATCAACCGACCGGCTGATTGAATCTGAAACCGGGCGCCATCTTGATTTACGCCCGGTTCAGGTGGCGAAAGAGATCGTGTCGTTCCGTATGCAGACTGAAATCATGCCGGTTGAATTCGCAGCGATGAAAGATGCCGTTTCAGGGCAGCTGCAGCGTGCCAGAGTTGAAGATGGCATGAAGCGAATCGAGATGATTGCCGAATGGGGCGATGCCAAAAAGCACAATATCAGTCTGATAGCATATAAGGCGAACCTGTGATGCAGAGAAAAGGTATTGCGATGCCGATCATTTTCGGGCTGGTGCTATGCCTGGCTGTCTGGGTTGCCTCCCTGTCCTGGACAATGACAAACAGTCGCAGTCGTTACCAGCAGGTGCTCAAGGGCCGCAAGGCATATTTCATGGCACGCTCAGGTATGCAGCATCTCTTGTTGAAGCTTAAAACTATGCAGAGACATTGTATTGAATCGATGCAGGCCATCGAAGATGCCAATGAAGATGAAAAAAAACTTCTTTATGGCGTTTTTATTGAAGATATAATTGTACCACCAGATGACAAATCCACTGGTGACAAGTATGATTATCGGGTAAGAGAATTCAGGGTCGAATCAGTAGACCTCGAAGACGCCATGCTTACCCTGCAGGTCGGAGTTGAAGGCAGCTTCGGCGGGCAGAAGAACAGTATCAGCAGATTGATTCGCGTAAGTCGATAATCTGAACATATCAGGAGGCATAACCGTGGAATACGAAGTCGTAGAAAAAATACGCACGATGAAAACCCGGCTCTCCGGCATCGGGAGCCATCTTTGACCTGCCCAATAAA
>CAZPCO010000407.1:0-3597 GCA_964585025.1 uncultured bacterium
ACAGCGCCTGGTAATCCTCAAAAAGACAGATGGAAAAATTGAGCAAACGGATGATCTGCCGGTGCGGTTTGTACCGATGATCAAAAAATGACCCTTAAGACCTTAACTTTTCGGTCATTATAGCTTATAATGCAAAGACACAGTTTAAATCACAGTTAGCAATTTTCAGGAGCAAGAGTTTATGAAAAGCGCAGAATTCCGCACTGCCCTGCTGGCATTGATGCTTATGACAGGAGCAGCCGGGCTGCAGGCCCAGGCAACAGACGACGGTCTGATAATTCCGATGCCTGGCAAAAAAGATATTGAAAAAGCATCTGCAACTCTGAATATAAAACCTGCTCCTGAAAATCCGCAGAAGAAGCACCCCAGCAACGGATCAGAAGTTCTGATTGCGCTGCCGACAAAAATAAAGCCCCTCAAAAAGCCTGACAAAGAATTGGTGGCAAGCGCAACTCCGGCAGCCACCAGCTCGCAGATGGTGCACATCGAACTGCCCAGGCCGGTCGAAGCTACGGCGGCGGCTGATGTATTTCCGGCACCGCCCGATGAAGTGACCGTATCGTCAGGTGAAGAAGTCGGCGACCTCCTTCCCCCACCCCCGCCCCCCGAGGTGCCGGTCAGCAGTGAAGGTGGCGCAGGCCAGACGCTGCCGGTTTTTCCCAAAGATACGAGCTCGGCAATTTTTATGGTCATGAAAACATGGCAGGCACAGGATTACGACGGGGCAACACTTCTGAAACACGCGATTGAAGTGTACGGCAAGGAAGCAGACGATGTTTTTCAGATTCAGGGTATTGAAGAAGGCGACGCCGGCTTCAAGGTCAACGTCGAAGAAGAAGACATCACCCTCGACGAGCTGCTCGACATCGTGGCCATGAAATCAGGCCGCGACTGGGGCGTCGACATTCCGTCACGGACCATTTACTTTTATCCTAAGGGTGTTAAAACCGAGAATTACAATGTCTGGTAAAACCAAGCAAGGAGTGGGAATGAAAAAGTTCAGACTGGCAAGTGTTTTGATGGTTTTTCTGGTAGCCATAGGTGTTATGGCAGGCGCAGCAGGCCGGGACTGGGAAAAATACCCAGCCTATATCGAAATTACAGGTGCCAAGCAGGTTTGCGCGATTGGCGACATTCATGGAGCTTTTGATGAATTTGCCGCGAGCCTAGAAGCACTTAAACTGGCGGTAAGAACCTCGAAAGACTCATTCAGATTCAAATGGACCGGTGGTGAAACCGTTCTGGTTCTCACTGGCGACCTGAACGACCGCGGCCTGTACAGCAAGCAGGCATATGATGCGGTCATGGATCTGCAGCAGCAGGCCGAAAAAGCGGGAGGCCGCCTGATCGAACTGCTTGGAAATCATGAAGTAATGCTGCTCAACGGGCAGATCGAAGAATGGGCAAAAACCCTGAAACCGCCGAAAAAGCAGCATTACCAGAACACCCTCGATTCATTCACCCGCGATGGGCTGGATTTCCATCAGGCAATTTCGGAAAATGGCGTTTATGGGCGCTGGATCCGCAATCTGCCGCTGTTTGCCATCATCAATGGTTACATGTTCAATCATGGCGGGCTGGCAAACAAGCCGCTCACCAGATCCACCCTGGCAGCTGATTTCAAAGATGATACCAACGCCGGCGACTATAAAAAGGGAATTTTCATGAACACTGAAAGTTACCTCTGGAACCGTGACTGGTGGAACAACAAGGAAATTGTCGACCAGAATCTGAAAATGCTGGGAGTAATGGGAATCGTTTTTGGGCATACAGTCGGTGCACTTGGCACCAAAGGCAAAATCGAAGTTAAAGACAACCGCATTATCTCCATCGACATCGGCATGACCCCTGCTTATGGCAACAGCAAAGGCGGCGGTCTGGTCATCAGCACCTCAGGCGATCAGCTCAGCTTTAAAGCAGTTTATCCTGACCGCCCCGAAGAACACCTTTTCAGCGTCAAGATACCGGCCGCAGCTTACCGCGCGGTCCGCGAAAGTGCAGCTGCCGGTGCCAACTGATCAGCATTGAAAAAAGGCTGCGCCAAAAGGCGCGGCCTTTTTTTTTACCGGGAATCAGACAAGTTCAGCTTCACTGCCCTCTGACCGTAAAATATCGACCCGTGTTGTTGAATCATGCAGAACAAAACAGGCAGATAGAACATCGCTTATTAACTTCCCGAAGGGTTTCTTTCATGCTGGCAGCTGCATTGTTAAGTTAACAGCCAATCAGGCCAGGATTCATTCAGGATCCGAGATATTTATGCTTTATCCAGGTGTCGGCGAGACGGTCATAATCGTCTTCGAGCATTGCGAACATAGTTGCATCTCTCCAGGCTCCGTTCACGAAAAGACTCTGCCGCGCAGTTCCCTCTTTTGCAAAACCGAGCCGACCGGCCAGAGCCAGCGAGGAAAGGTTTTCATTGATAATATGAAGCCAGACCCGGTGCAGACAGGCTTCTTCAAAAGCAAAAGACGTCAAGGTCGCGATAGCTTCCTTCATCAGACCGCGGCCGGTCATTCCCTGATCGAGCCAGTATGAAAGCCCGGCAGAACGCTGAATACCATAATCAACCGAATGCATGGCAATACGGCCAATCATGCGCTCATCGTGGCGCAAAAAAATACCGAGATCGAGGCGCTGACCACGACGCGCCAGTATATGGTCTTCAGCGATCAGGCTGGCGACACTCTCGATTTTCAGCTTCTCAGGTTGCGGTTGCAGCCATTCGCTGAGCCAGGAATGATTCTGACCCAGCAACTCGAACAAGTCCCGGGCATCATGTTTCCGGCAGCGCCGCAAATAAATCCGGCCGGCATACAGAGTTCGCGACAGCGGCATCAGGCCGGCAAAGACTTCTGGCGGCTTCTGCAGCATCTCGATGAGACTCATTCTTTTTTCGTTCACAGCAGTTGCTTTCAGGGAACAAAATAGCGGGCATG
The DNA here is from genome assembly GCA_964585025.1 of uncultured bacterium. Classification (GTDB taxonomy): domain Bacteria; phylum Muiribacteriota; class Ozemobacteria; order Ozemobacterales; family Ozemobacteraceae; genus Rifleibacterium. Next base: position 2,940 of record CAZPCO010000407.1, read on the forward strand.
GCGGTTGAAGATCACGAACCCGGAAACCGATAATTCAGGTACCATCTGATTCAGATCGGTCAAAGAGATACCGATGCGCTGCGCTCCGAGAATCTGCATAAGAACGCGTTGAGCCGAGAGATCAGGGCAGGCCGGATAACCAAAGGAATATCGGCATCCGGCCGGCTGTTCGCCAGTCAGAGGCAGATGAGGAAACAATTCCCGGTGAATATGGCGGTGCAGATGCACTGCGGCGCAATCAGCAAGCTCTGCGCCAAGACCATGCAGCAGATGGTAATCGAGATAGCGGTTTTCTGCATACAGAGCCTTTTCTGCCTGAATGATGCGATCGCCGACCGTTACAGCCCAGAGAGCAATGAGGTCGTCTTCTGAATCGCTGACAAAATCAGAAAGACAAAGGAATGGGGCTCGATTCTGACGGGGAAAAGTGAATCGACCGACCGGTGTACCGGCCACATCAAAGATGGTGATGGCATCTCCTTCGGATCGGCAGCGGAAATACCCATACACCGCCTTATTGTCGAGAATATTGTGCTGGCGTTCGTGGTCGATGATCTGGTTCAACGCCGGGCGGGCTTTGGTCTCGATGACCCTGCGGTATTCGGCATCGGTGAGATCGGCTTTTTTAAAACCCCAGCGGCCTTCGAACAATACCTTG
>CAZPCO010000408.1:0-3590 GCA_964585025.1 uncultured bacterium
GCGGCAGCCTTGCTTCAATTGCACGGGTCGAAGAAATGGAAAAGCGTCTGACCAGAACATCTGCAAATTACGTAATCACCGCGCCATACCTGCTGGTCGACAATCAGCGCCTCAACCGCGGTGAACCGATCTGGATCATCGACGTCGTTTCGGCTGAAGCCAAGATATTGCACATGGGGCGAGGTCGTGGCGCACAACCGATTTGCGGCTGGGTTTCGATTTATGATCTCGAAAGACGCAGCAGCTGGCGATCTGATCCGGCCTTCTTTTATTCGAACCCTTCTGCGGCGCCTGTTTCGACCGTTATCGTTGAAAAGCAGCCTGAACCACCAGTTAAACTGGTTATTTTTACTGGCAAGCGCTATCCATACCGTCATGACCGTGACAGACACGATCGTGGCCGCCATGATCGCGACCGTCATGATAATGACCGCCATGATCGCGATCGTCATGACCACGATCCATTTGATTCCCGGGATCACAAGCGCCGCCATGACTACGTGGTCATCACACCGCGGTTCTGGTGAAATTTGCCTTGTCCGGGTTGCTCGAGCGCATACCCATCAGTAATGACAAATTTGCCATAGCACCGGTTGGCTGTTGACAGTCAGGCATTTTAGCGCTATGCTTGATATGTTCGAAATTCCTCAACAACGGGAGGTACAAATTATGATTGCCAGGACTATCAAAACGCGCTGATCAATTTTCGTTAACGCGCAACCCGTTTGTTCGAGGCTTCCCAGCATATTATGCCGAATGTCTGCTGTTGCTGATTATTGCCGTACTCTTTTGCCTGCGGGCTAAGTCAACGGCAGATATTTCCGGATTTTCGGTGCCTGAGCGGTTGCTTCTCGCTCTTTCATTGACAAGGAAACATACTGATGCATTCCGAACTCGAAAGCTATGGTTATAGCTATTTCCAGGAACAGCACCGGGTTGAAACCGGCCTGTCCCACGACAACATCGCCCGCGTTCTTACCGACTCGCGCGAAAAATATCTGATTCAAAGTGCCAGGGGCCTTTATCGTGCCACCATGACCGGGAAATTACGACATGCTGCCGATAATCGCCGCGATCTTCCGGCGGTCGGCGACTGGGTCGCTTTCACTGCTGCCGATGCCGAAAATGCTGTCATCGATGCGGTGTTTCCACGCCGCACCTGTCTTGAACGCTCTGCGGTGGGCAAGACCGACATTCAGATCATCGCCGCCAATGTTGACATGGCATTTGTCGTTATCGCGGCCGATCGCGACTTCCGGATCAACAGAATCGACCGCTACCTGGCCCTGATTCTCAACGGTGGCATCGATCCGGTGGTGCTGATCAACAAATGTGATCTTCTCGAAGAAGATGTCTGGCGCGATCTTGAAGTGCAGATATTCAAACGCCATCCGGCTGTTGAAGTGGTTCCAACCAGCCTGATCAGTGGTCTTGGGCTTGAGAATGTCAGACAGATGATGCCGGCCGGTAAAACCTTCTGTTTCGCCGGTTCCTCGGGGGTTGGCAAATCATCGCTGATCAATCATTTCGCCGGAAGAAATCTTTTTGCCACTTCAGAAGTCAGTCAGGTTACCAGCCGTGGCTGCCATACCACCACGAGCCGGCATCTGCATCTTCTGCCAGGCGGGGCTCTGCTTCTCGATACCCCGGGCATGCGTGAAGTCGCGATGTCTGATGCTGGCAGCGGCGTCGGTGATGCTTTTGCTCTGGTCGAAACCCTGGCGGCAGGCTGTCGCTTTTCTGACTGCACTCATACTTCTGAACCCGGGTGTGGTGTCCTCGCGGCTATTGATTCTGGTGAGCTCGATGAGAAAACTCTCGCCAGTTATCAGAAGCTGAAGCGCGAGTCTGCAAGGTTTGAAAAGAAGCTGCACGAACGGCATCGCGCCGACCGCAACTTTGGCAAAATGGCCCGCGAAGTATTGAAACTGAAGAAATCCTGCAAAGGTTGATCTGAAATGCCCGAACTTCCTGAAGTCCAGGCAGTTGCATCCGCAATGAACAGGTTGCTGGCCGGCGATGCCATCGCCGGCTGGCACCGTTTCACACCCAGACTGCGCCGCGAAATTCCCACCGCCGCTGAAGCTGCAGAATTGCTTGACAGGCCATTTGACGGTGTCAGACGCGTTGCCAAGTCGCTTTATCTTGATTTTGGCCTTGAGCGTTACCTGCGCGTTCATCTCGGTATGACCGGCTATTTTGTTCTCGCTGCCGGCGATTCCGGCAAACTTGGGCATGAACATCTGCGTCTGGAGCTTGCCAGCGGCAGAGTTCTCAGCTTCTGCGATCCGAGGCGTTTCGGGGTAATCGAGATCTGCACTCTGCCCGACGAAATTACCATCGAGCCTTTTGCCGGTGAGCTGACGGCCGACTATCTCGCTGAATTCTGCCGCAAGAGCCGGCGCAGCATCAAAAGCCTGATCATGGATCAGTCGATTGTTGCCGGCCCAGGGAATATCTATGCTTCAGAAGCCCTTTTCCTGGCAGAGATAAGGCCTGACCGGCAGGCATGCAGCCTTTCTGAAACTGAATTACAGGCTGTGGTTGCTGGCCTGATAGAGGTTGTCGCACGGGCGATAGCTTCTGCTGATGCACAAATGCAGCTGAACGGGCCGTTCTTGAATTCCGAAACTCCCCATTTCCCGATCGATACAAAGGTTTACGGTCGCAGCGGTGAAAAATGCTGCAGATGCAGAACCGGCTTGATATCAGCGGTAAGGATCGCCGGCCGCAGTTCATTTTTCTGCCCGGTCTGCCAGAAATAACAACGCCGGGAAAGATATCCATTCTATCATTGCGCCGCAGGTCGCTGTTGCTGCAGTTCTGCTGTGCAACTATTTTCCTTGTGTGATAAAAGGGCTTCCGATCTGGCCTCTGGCAATCTTTACGAGCCGAAGAACATATTTTTCTAACTGGTTTGCGCTGACTCGAAAAGCTTTGCAGCAGATGTTAGAACTTTTCGTAAATAAAATCAGGCATGAAGCGCAGCAGAAAAGCGATCAGCCGCCAGCGGCGGGTAATGTGAGCCCGACGCCGCCTGGCTTTGATCGCGGAAAATATCTGTTCTGCTGCTTTTTGGGGTGATGAAATCCAGAACAGGCCTTCACCCTGGGCCATACGCGTGTCGACAAAGCCTGGTATGATGTCGGTAACGAAGATCGGCAAACCGGAACGTGCTGCCAGACAGCGCAAGCCTTCCAGATAATTGCTGGCGAATGCTTTGGAGGCATTATAGGCCGGTGCCTCCCGACTGCCCCGCAGGGCAGCTATCGACGAAATTCCAACCAGATGCCCGGCGCCACGGCAGAGAAAATAGCGCATTGCAGCAGTAGCAATAGCGGCGAATCCAGCAACGTTGGTCGCAATGGTTGTCGCTTCCGGCTCCCATTCCAGTTTGGGGTTGGCAGCTCCAGTGCCGGCGCTGATAACGATCAGATCGACGCTGCCAAGCCTGCTGGTCAGTTCGGCAAGAACCTTTTGTGCGCTTTCCGGCGTATCGACATCCATCTGCATGCAGACAGCATTGTCGCCATGCTTTTTGCCGAGCTCTTCGAGAAGTTCGTTTCGTCGGCCGGTAATTCCGACCCGGT
>CAZPCO010000409.1:0-3585 GCA_964585025.1 uncultured bacterium
GGATCTCCCTGCCAGTACCGCTGTTAGCCGCTTCGGCCGCCGCCTTTGTTCTGGCCTTGTTCCATCGCGGTGTTGCAATATCGGTACTTGGCGGTTTCGGTGCCTACATAACCCCATTGCTTGTAACAACCGGCCAGGGCGGTCTTCTATCATTGTTTGCTTACCTGGCGGTGGTTAATGTCGGGCTTTACCAGGTGATAAGGCGCCTGGAGTCAAACCCTTTGATGTTGTTTGCATCGATCGGTACGATGCTGTCACTTGCCTGCGGTACATTTCTTGGCCAGAATACCCCTGAAGCTATCGATATTTTTATCGCCTGGGCAGCCAATCTCGCTCTTTTTGCAGTATTTCTCGACCAGCTGCACGCTGAGCCCCTGGTCAGTACATCGATCAGGTGGACCGGCAGACTGCTTTTCGCCGGGATTGCTCTTGTTGCACTGCTGGTAACCCTCGGATTCACTTCCTGTGCTCCGATGGCCATGATGGCTGCCGCTGTCGCCATTGCAGTCGCTCTGGCTTTCAGGCAGCCGGGCTGGCACGAAATGGTCACACCATATGCCGCGATAACTTTCATTGTCGCAGCCTTCTGGACTTTGACAAGATTCAATGCCAGCAGTTCTCACTGGGCTTTTCTGGCATTTTTCGTCTATGGTCTCGCTGGCGGAGCCGGGCCGATTTTGCTTATCTATCGACATGGTCTCAGCGAGCGATTTCTTGGCTGGTTCAGAATTTTTCCGGTTGGGGTTGCTGTGCTTCTATTGCTGACGATCGTTGCAACTCCCAACATGTCGTTTCTCTTCTGGCCGGTAACCATAGCACTGCAACTCCTTGGCATCGTCATCAGTATGATTTTTGGTGCTTTGCCGCAGCTGTTTGCCATGACCGTCATTTTGCTTATCGCGGTGATCGTCTGGTTGACCTCTGGCTCTACCCTGGTGGTTCCGCTCGCTTTTTATGCCTGTCTGCTGGTTGCCGGTGCTCTGGTCGTGCTGGTGACTTTTTATTGCCTGGCAAAGGCTGCCGAATGGGGTACGGCTCTGAACGTCAACCCTGAAGTCACCGGCCAGAAAAATCTCAACCCGGTGATGGTCGAATGGATGGCCTCAGCCCCGATTATGGGCATTTTCATTCTCCTTGGGCTGGCATTTTCGATTCCCGGCCAGATAGACGCCAACCCCGGCATGCTGACTCTTGTCTGTTTTACTGCCATTTCGCTGGCTCTCAGTCGAAGGCTGAACTTCGAATATATGGGTGCCATCACCCTGATAGCTGCAGCTGTTTCTCAGGCTTTCTGGGCACTGCGCCCCGATCTTGGCACTGCCGGCCAGCCTTTCACTTCAATGCTCTGGTCCGGCATTCTGTTTATAGCTTCACTGCTGCTGCCATTCGTTATTCTCAGCGACTTTTCGCGAACCAGAAGAATCTGGATGAGCTGGTCAATATTCGAGCTTGCCCAGGCGGTTTTTCTCGTTTATGCTGCAGACCATATCTGGGCACGCGAGTTTTCCGGCTGGATTCCAGTAGTGCTCGCATTCATGAAACTGCCGCTCGTGGCTCAGCTGGTGCCCAGACTGCATGGCCGCCCCGAACGCAACAGCATTCTTGCCTGTCATGGCGGAGTTCTATTGTTCTACATATCCCTGACTCCGTTCCTGCTTCTGGAAACCGGCTGGCTCGGGCTGGTGCTGGTTTTGGAGTCGGTTGCCCTGCTATGGCTCAACCACAGAGTCGAACACAACGGTCTGCGGCAGGTTGCCTCGATCATGGCACCGATTGGCCTTTATCTTCTGCTGTCATGGCTGCCGCGCATGAAGGGCCCAGACAGTATTATTATTCTCAATCCAGCGGTAATGTCAGTTCTGCTGGCAACAATCGCTATGTTTGTTGCAGTCCGGCTGGCACCGCACCCTGACGAAAAATTGTGGCGCTGGAACATCCGCAGCTGGTTTACCTGGATTGCAGTATTGACCGGGTTTTATCTGGTGAATCTGGTAATCGCCGACGTTTTTACCGGTTCATTTGTATCCACCGGCGCGACGATCAGGTTTACTCCGATGCATGGTGACATACTGCACATGCTTGTTTATACCTCGCTGTGGGCTCTGTTCGGCGCAATCCTCTGGCGGCGCAGCGATCTCGATGAGCCGATACGCATTTTTGGTCTGATATTGCTGTGTGTTTCGGTAATGTGGTTGATCGCATTTCCCTTTAAATTTGGTTATGCCGTTGCCCAGATGTCGCCTCTGTTCAATCTTGGTATGCTCGCATACCTGCCGGTTATGCTCATTCTGCTGTATCTGTTCTTGACCGAGCCATGGGGAGCCGAGTCGATAAGCATCAAGAACTTTTTTCTGGCGATGCTTCTCATCACCGGCTTTCTGTCACTGAAGGTCATCAAAGCGACCATTTTTCAACCTGGTCAACCGCTCGATCTATTTCAGGCTAAAACGGCTTCTATGGCAGTTGCTTCAGCGGCCGGCTGGATCATTTATGGCCTGGCGATGCTGGTCTGGCCGAAACGTCTTGACCGGCCGTTTCGAATCGCAGGTTTTATTCTGATGACACTCGGGCTGGTCAGAACTGTCCTGTTTCCGTTCAGAATGAGTGCTAATTTTGGGGCAATGACGCCCCTGTTCAACAGGCCAACCGCTTTGTTCATTTTTGCCATCGGTGTTCTGGTCTGGTTGACCTGGCGGCGCCAGGACGACCACTGGCCCTTTGCTTCGGTTGGTTCCAGGCCTCTCTTTTCGGTCATGCTCGGGCTGATGGTTTTCTTTGTTCTGAATATCGAAATTGCCAGTGTATTTGGTCAGAAGGAAAGACCGTTCAGCCTGATGACCAGGGGTAATCTGGCGCATCAGCTTGGTTACAGTCTTGGCTGGCTGGTTTATGCAATTGGTCTGCTGACAGCCGGTATCAGATGGAGCCAGGTGCGGGCCCGCCAGACAGCTCTGATTTTGATTCTTATCACATCTGCCAAAATTTTCCTGAAAGATCTCTGGTCGCTCGGGCAACTGTACCGCGTTGCTTCGTTCATCGGGCTCGCAGTGGTCATGATGCTTGTTTCTTATCTGTACCAGCGCTTTCTTTCGAATTCGGGGGTAAAATCTGATGAAAAGTAAAATTATCTGTCTTGCTTTGTTGTTGCTGTTTTTTCTTGCAGCTGATTTTGCCGGTGCCGCAGAAAACTGGATGACCGCCGCTTCTCTTCAGGTTGAGCAAAATGGACTTGTCGATACGGTTCTGCCGACCGAACTGCATCGTTTTGCCAGTGGCCACGAAGTTAAGTCCGGCCTCGATCTTTCTTTAATCGGTCCCGACGGAAATACCAGAGCTTTTGAATTATATATGCGCAGCAGCGGAGGGCTTGAAACCTTAACGGTGGCCGCTGAAAAAGAAACGCTGCTCGACGATGGCCGGATTCTCTGGGAAGCACCCTTTCCGGCAAATCATATGTACGGAACCATCAGTTTTGCTGTAAATTTGACCAGCGCTGCCGGAAAGGTCGATGTCGAAGGGCGTTTGAACGGCTTATGGCAGATAATTGCTACCGGAACGTTACTCAGCCCCCAGGGAAACGGTTCG
>CAZPCO010000410.1:0-3582 GCA_964585025.1 uncultured bacterium
GAAAAGGGTATGCGGGAAGTCTTCAGAATCTGGAAAGTTGAACGGAGTCATATTCAGGCTCTTGGCCTGCTTGAAAGCGCTATCAGCAAACTCGAAAACCGCCCGGATGTTGCAAAAATGCATTATTACGCCGGACGGATCTATGAAGAAGCCGGCAACCTTAAGACTGCTGCCGCAGAATATGAAAAGGCTCTCAGAAGCCTTTATCACCCCGGCTGCCGCAAAGATATGGTTCTTTATCGTCTTGCCAGACTGAGTGCGGCTCAAAACGACGAGAAGGAAACCGCGAAATGGTATACCGCCCTGGTAAGCCGCTATCCACGCAGCATGCTCAGTCGTTCCGGGTTTTACTGGCTCAGTAAATATGCCGAGAAAAACAAAAATCACAGCCTGGCGCATCATTATCTTGAAATGCTGATCAATTTCCGTTCACTGCATCCGTTGCATCGTGATGCGGTCATTGCCCGGCAGCGCGAAATCGAGGCCCGCCTGAACGTCGAGGAACTTGAGAAACTGAAGGCTTATTCCAGCCGCGGTGGAACAGACCTGCCCTACTTCATCGGCAAGGTGCTGGAAAACAGCCTGCGCGATTACGATCGAGCCATCGCTCAATATGAGGATTTTCTTGCTGCCAACCCACCAGTGCGCCGCAGTCGCGAAATTCTCAAAAAAATCGCCGATCTCTACGAGAAGAAGGGTGATTATGTTAAAACCGTCAGCTATCTCGATTTGCTTCTGAATACCTACGAACCGGATCTGAAAAATTTTGACCTGATTGTCCGTATTGGTTCGCTTGTCGAAGATAAACTCGACAATCAGGAACTGACGCGGCTGTTCTTCAGCTCGATTGCAGCAGAATATCGTCGCATCGGCAAAGTGCGCGAATTTGCCGAGGCCAAACTCAGACGCCTTGAAGAGAAAAAGCGGGCCGCTGCCGTCAAACCCCGCGGCAAGAAAGTCGTTAAACGCATTTATACCGAGGATGACGATGCGGTTGTCGAGGAATTGGAAGCCATCGTTGCGCGACAGGTCGAAGATCTGCAGGATTTCAAACAGGCCGAGCGCCAGCTTGAAGATCTCTGGAACGAGAATATCGGTTCTCTGGCTACTCTCGACATCATGAAAGCTCTGTTCGACCTGAACATCAAGCAGCTCAGCGATCCCCAGAAAGCTGCTGACTATATGGAACGCTGGCTTGAAGAGAACCCGGGCGACCCGCTTTATAAAGAATATACTCTCAAGCTCTATGATCATTATATGGAAGTGCTTCGCGATGGTCAGAAAGCCCTCAGGTTGCTCGAAGATTACGTGCGCGAACATCCGATTTCGATCGAAACTCTCGATATCGAACTCAAACTGGCTATGGCAAATGAGTTGCTGATCCGCAACTTCGACGAAGCACGCCGCGCTTATCAGCGAATTATCGATACGCAGCAGAATGACCCGGTTGTGCACGAAGCCTATTTCCGTCTTGGGTATGTCTATCGCGAAGGCTATGCAAATTACGATGAAGCCATTAAAAACTGGCAGACTTTGATCGATAAATTCTATAACAATAAGTTCGCCGATCAGGCGCAGTTTGCTATTGCCTATACTTATGAAACCTACCGGCGTGACTACACAAGCGCCCGGCAGAATTACGATAAGATTCTGCAGCTCTATCCGAACTCAACTTTGCAGACTCAGGTGCGTGAAGCTCTGCTGCGTATCGAAGGAAAATAGCCTTGAAAGGGACTTTGCATGATAGATAAGAGTGTTATGATGAGCATGCTCGAGACCTATGACAGCTTTCAGACCGATGTTGCCGTTTCGGTGCTGCGCAGCCTTGAAGAAAGCAATTCGAAAGTCGAACGCAAAGTGATAGACTTCATCAAGGGGAAAATGTTCCCGGTTTCGGTCGAGCGAATCGGTGAATATATCGCCAAAATGCCTGCAGAAAGCATAAGAGAGCAGATTATCGAAAATCTGCGCACTTTTCATGGCATCATGATGGAAATGATCACCTTTGTCGGCAACGAAAGCACCCGTCAGACCGTATATCTGCCGCTGATCCGGATGATGGATCGCGAAACCCATCCATACCGGCCGCTTGCTCTCGCCACTCTCTGCTGTTTCGATTTTCCCGAGGCCGTTAACCGGCTTGCTTTTGGTTTCGATGATTTTCCTGCCGAAATGCGTTGGGTCACTCTCGTGCTTTTGAAGAAACGCTGGGACGCCAAATTCATTCCGATTTTTCTCAAAGCGATCAATGATGCCGATCCTGAGATTGTCAGAGTCGCTGTTCTTGCTCTCAAACGGGCAAATGTAGCTTCAGCGCTAGATCCGATCCGTCGTTTGCTGCGAAATTCTTCAGAAATCATAGTTCTGACCGCAGTAAATGCTCTGGTCGAACTTGGTGTGGTCGATGCACTCCCTGATCTGATGCAGCTTTTTCAGGATTCAGCAAGCCCGAAGGTTCGCGCCACGATCGTATCGGCATTTGGAGAACTTGGTAACGATGAGCATCTGGGCTTTCTGCACGACTGCCTTGAGGCTCCCGACTCACGTGTGCGTGCCAACGCGGTCATGGCTTTGAAAAAGAGGTTTGAAAATACCGGTGCTCTTCCACATGAGACGATAAGCCGGATTGTCAGTCTGAAAAACGATGCTGATCATCGCGTGCAGGCAGACAGCATTCAAACTCTCTGGACCATGGGTTTTACCGATAACCTGACGGAAGTGGAAAAAATGCTCGCTTCGCCTAATGAGTTCTGTCGTTCAGCCGGAGCTTATCTTTGTGGCAAGCTGAAGCTGGTACAGCTGACCCGAAATCTTGAAACCATGACTGCCGATCATTCCTGGATGGTGAGAAAAATGGCGGCCATTTCGCTGCTTGCCTTCGGTGACAGTGGCCGGGCAGTGCTGCGTAATCTCATGGACTTTGGCAGTTCTGATCAGCAGATTGTCGCTGCGTTCGCCTTCGGGCTTGCCGACGATTCTCAGGCCATTGAAAAGCTTATTGCTCAGAGTCGCTCAGGCACGGAGGTTGCCGAAATGGCTACTTCGCTGCTTCTTGGCCTTTCAAGAGCTCCAGCCTGAAATCTGGAACAATAAAAAAAGCCGGGCAGACAGCCCGGCTTTTTTATTGACGATTATTCGTGATAATCCTGATACTCGCTGAAATGGAATCTTTTAACCGGCGGAAAATATCTGGCTTTGCCATCACTGGGCAGAACCTTGCCACCGGCTTTGACCCAGATGCTGTACCACAGGTCGACGACATTGTTTACCGCTCTTGAATAGCAGGCAGCAATAGTGTTTTTGACTTCCGGGTAACGCTCCCCGCGGGTGTAGGCCTGTTCGAGAGCGTCGTAGTGCTGATTGGCCCAGAGAGCTTCATAAATCATTCTGGCGCTGATTCGCTTGATGCTCTGACAACCGTCAAAGTTTACGCCGTAGGTTAAAACAAAACGGTCGGCATCGCGCTCGGTCGCTGAGTGGTAGCTCTTTTCTTCGATGGTGTCGTCAAGGCTGGTGCCTGTGTGAAGCGGTTGCAGCAGATCGCTGGTGTAGTGGGCTATCCAGCCCAGGCGCTGAATGATG
>CAZPCO010000411.1:0-374 GCA_964585025.1 uncultured bacterium
AGGGAAGACCTTTATCTGACCGCGATGATTCCGCTGCTTGACGCTGTTCGCAATGGGGTTACCACCCTTATCGACCATCATGCCAGCCCGAACTGCATCGATGGTTCACTTTCGGTTCTGCGCGATGCCTTCAGAAAATGCGGCCTGCGAGGCAACCTGTGCTATGAAATTACCGACCGCGATGGCATCGAACGCTGCGACGCCGGTTTCGAAGAAAACGCCAATTTTATCAGAGGCCTGAAGCTCGACAGTGAAGCCGATATCACCGCGATGATCGGCCTGCATGCCAGCTTCACCCTCAGCGATACCAGCCTGCAGCGTGCGGCCGAATTGTCGCAGGCTCTGCAGACCGGCATTCATATTCATGTTGCCGA
>CAZPCO010000411.1:384-3580 GCA_964585025.1 uncultured bacterium
CGTCAGGAGAGGGTTCCGCTCGGTCGTTGACCGGCTGCACCGCTTCAAGCTGACCGGCCCCGAGCACATCTTCGTTCATGGCGTCAACTGCGATTCACACGACATTTCGACCCTGGCACTGACCAAAACCAACGTCATTCATAATCCGCGTTCCAACATGAATAACGCCGTCGGTTGCGCTCAGCTCGAAAAAATGATGGAAGAAAAGATCAATGTCAGCTTCGGAACCGATGGCATGTCGGCCTCACCGCTCGAAGACCTTATGGTTGCCAACATTCTGCATAAACACCAGGCCGGCGACCCTCGCAAAATCTATGGTGAAGCCTGGAAAATGTTCGCCGTCAACGGCCCAAAACTGGCCAGCAAACTCTTCAAACGCAAAGTCGGCGTTCTCGAAGAAGGAGCCGCTCCCGACATCATCGTCTGGGACTACCTGCCCCCCACCCCGGTTACTGCCGGCAATACCTTCGGGCATCTGACTTTTGGTCTGCCGTTCAGCCGCGTTCAAACCACAGTCTGCCAGGGCAGAACGATCATGGAAGACGGCCAGCTGACCTTCCTGGCCGAAGGCGAAGAAGAAGAAATGATGGCAAAGTCACGTTTACTTGCATCCGCTCTCTGGGAGCGCTTCTAACGGTAACAGCATGCCCCGCCCTCTTTTGGGCGGGGCATTTCTCTATAAGGTTGGCTGCGCAGATACAAGGCGCAGATTGAAAGCAGGCATAGCGTGAAAAAGATAAAAACCGACAACGCTGCAGGCTCTGAAGAAGTTTTCCGAAAGTTATTTGCAGAGTTTCTCGATGCATATTTTGTACGCCGCGATCTGAAAGCGGTAAAAAAGATGCTTGCCAGCGGCTTTTCTTCGTTCGGCACCGCCAGACAAGAGTTCAACTGCAATCAAAAAGAAGCTCTCAAATGCTTCAAAGCTGAGATGACAGAGGTGTCCGATTCGATTTCGATCAGAGACGAGAATTTTAACTTTCAGCAGATCGATGAACGTAACGCCCTGATTTTCGGCACCTATTCGATCGTCGTAAAAATCGATACCGGCGAATACCAGATTCCTGATGCCCGCCTGACCACTGTAATGACCATGGTCGGCGACAAGGCACTTTTCACGCATATTCACAACTCGATTCCCCAGCCCGATAATGGCACGGGCTATAGTTTTCCGATCAGGCATCTGGCTGAACAACTGCATGATACCGAGCAGAAATACCGCCTGGTTTTCGATAAAGCGCCGGTGGGCATTCTTCAATATGATGTCAATGGCGTGATACAGGCCTGCAACAGCAAGTTTCTTCAAATCATGAAGTCGACCGAAGAAAAAATCATCGGGCTGAACATGCTGAAACTGAAGGACAAAAAGGCTTCCGAAGCAGTAAGAAATTCTCTTGACGGCAAAATTGGTTACTATAACGGCTATTATCACACGACGACTTCAAATGTCATCACGCCTCTGCGGGCTGTGCTGACCCCCATGCGCGACGCCGCCGGCGTTCTCATTGGTGGCATAGGCATTTACGAAGACATGAGCGAGTTCAAGGATACCGAGAACCGCCTGCAGTATCACTTCAGCTTTGAGCGCATGCTGTCGCAGATTGCCGGCAATTTTGCCAACGCTACCGCTGATGAAATCGACTGCGAAATCGAGAAAGCGCTGAAGCTCAGCAGCGAGTTTTTTGAAGCCGAGCGCGGTTATATCTTTACAGTCGATTTCGATAAGCGCACCATCACATGTTCGCACGAATGGCATGTTCCAGAAATCGAGTCGATTAAAAGCAAATATCAGAACTTTGCCTATGAAAATTTTGAGGCAATCGAGCATTTTTTCAATCGAAAAGCCGAATATCTGCATTATCGCAATGTTCATGATATCGACAATGATCTTAAATTCAAAAGGATTCTCGAAGAAGACCATACCCACGGAATCATGCTGGTGCCGCTATTGCGTAACGGTTGCCCGATCGGCCTTTTCGGGTATGATTACCAGAAGGATTCGCGCCCCTGGACCGGCGAAGAAATCAACCTGCTGAAAATTATCGGTGAAATGCTGGCGAATTCTCTGGCCAGACGCGAGGCTGAGCATCATCGGGCCCTTGCAGAAATCCATCACCGGCAGAGCGAGAAGGCCGACAGCCTGGGAAAACTGGCAGAGGCGGTGGCGCACCAGTTCAATAATCAGCTGCAGATAGTCATCGGTAACCTGGAGCTTCTGAAAATCGACAATGAAGAACGACAGAAAAAGAAGCACAACGATGCGATGCGCGCCGCCATGAAAGCTGCTGAACTCAGCGCTATGCTGATGGCTTATCTCGGCGAAACTTACGGCAAAACGCCTGAAGAAAAAAACCGCCAGCAGGTAAGCCATGCCGAGACACTGCCGCGCCAGCTCGAAGGCGGCAGCATTCTCGTCGTCGAAGACGACCAGATGGTGCGCTTCATCACCACCAGCATGCTGAAACATTTCAACTTTGAGGTAATCGAAGCATGTGATGGTGAAGAGTCCATTAAAATCCTCACCAGCGATGCCAATGTGAGGCTGGTTATCTGCGATCTGATCATGCCAGGCCTCGATGGCTGGCAGACTCTTGCCGCCATGCGCCAAAAGATACCAGACCTGCCTTTTATTCTCGCCAGCGGCTACGACGACGCGATGGCGCTCAAAGGTTCGCATACCGAACTGCCGCAAGCTTTTTTGCGCAAACCTTTCAATGCCGCCGGTCTGCAGGAAGCAATTCGTCTGGCGCTCACCAGCTAGTCTTTCGTCAACATTGAATAGATGTTTAAAAACTGTCATTGCGAGGAGCATAGCGATTTAGCCATGGACGGCTTTATGCCGCGATAGCCAGGATGGCGGTAGCGGTCGAAGCAATCTTTCTGCCATAAGGATTGCCGCGTCCGGGCGGTCGCCCTCCTCGCAATGACAGCAAAATACAACGCTCAATCTTGACACCAGGGGTTTTACAGCGCAGAAAAGGAAACCCTTCGGCTTCTTCGACCCTTCGACCCTTCGACCCTTCGACAAGCTCAGGGCTTGCAAGCTCAGGGCTTGCAAGCTCTGGCCCTTCGACCGGCCAGGGGCCGGCTCAGGGACCGATGGCCAGGGGCCGATTTGGCATAAAAAAAGCTTCAGGCGCGAGCCTGAAGCTTTTTTTATGCTGATCAGATCAGAATTTGATGCGTTTGCGGCCTT
>CAZPCO010000412.1:0-3579 GCA_964585025.1 uncultured bacterium
TGCGGGTTGATCGCTTTGCCCATGTCGTGAGCTGAAGTGATACGTAATACCTTATACTCGCCAGTTTCCATGTCTACTTCGACTTCAGCGATATTGGTGCAGTAGCTGTAGACGAAATAGGCGTTGCCCTGTCCGGTTTCTTTGTCATAAGACGATTCCGGGGCGATGAACCAGCCGAAGGCACTGGGCATCAGGCGATATGCATAAAGCTTTGCCGCCAGTTCCTTGAAGCCGATCTGCTTTGCGGCAGGATCGCTTTTGAGAAAAGCATTGCCGTCGATAAGTTCTACGTCGGCTGTAGAGGTGGCCCCGAGCATGTCGGCTGCAACCTGAAGCAGTCGGGGGCGCAATTCTGCTGCTGCCAGCATCAGAGAATTTCCTGACATGAAGGTGGTTCGGCTCGCTACAGTCGGGCCAGAGTCAGGAACAAGATTGGTATCTGTTTCGACGAGGTTGACGAGTTCGAAGGGTGCTCCCAGCGCGTCTGCGGCGATCTGAGCAAGTACGGTTCTGGCTCCCTGGCCCATTTCGACGTTGCCAATGGCGCAGTGCACAGAGCCATCCTTCATGATGGTAATGCTGGTGCCGGCACGGTCCAGATGCTTGCCGCCAGCCCCAAGGCCGACGCCGTAATAAACTGAAGAAATGCCAATGCCTTTTCTGATGGTGCCTTTGCGCTCAGCCGGGTTCTGCCATTTATTCTGCCAGTTCGAACGTTCTCCGGCTTTGGCGATTGTTTCCATCAGGCCGCACGACTGATCCAGTAACTGGCCGGTGGCCGTTTTCGAACCAAGCCGATAACCGTTTCTGCGTCTGATTTCGAGCGGATCGATGTTGAGCTCGGCTGCGATTTCGTCGATCATCGATTCGCCGGCAAAAATTACCTGTGGCGAACCAAAGCCACGGTAAGCGCCGCATGGAACCTTATTGGTGGCGACGCCATATGATTTGACGGTAATGTTCTCGCATTCATAAGGCCCGAGGGCATGAACCGTGCCGCGCCACAGAACGATCGGGGTCAGGGTAGCGTAAGCTCCGCCGTCGACGTAATAGTCGATGATGGCGGAAACTATTTTTCCCTGCTCGTCGGTGCCAATTTTCATTTTTATCAGGCCCGGGTGGCGCTTTGAACTCGCTATAATATCTTCTTCTCTTTTATATACCAGCTTTGCCGGTCGGTTGAAGATTTTGGCGACAGCAGTAGCATGCCCTGCGACTACAGAAGGAAAATCTTCTTTGCCGCCAAAGCCACCACCGGTAGTTGTTTGAACCACTCTGGCCTTGTTGCGGTCGATTCCGGCTGCAACTGCCACTGCATCGTGCACGTAGAACGGGCACTGCATGCTGCCATAAACGGTCATCGAATCTTCAATGCCTGGAACGGCAATGACGCCGTTGGTTTCAAGATAGGCGTGTTCCTGGTATGGAGTTTCGTATTCGCGCTCGAATACATGTTTCGCCTTCTTCATTGCCTCTTCGGCATTGCCTTTGACAACCGTGTAGCGGCTGAAAATGTTGTCTTCCTTGTAAATCCGTGGAGCATTGTCGGCAATGGATTCTCTGATGCTCAAAACCGGTTTCATGGGTTCGATTTCAACCTTTACGCGTGCAGCGGCTGCCTGAGCCTGCTCAAGAGTTTCGGCTGCAACAAGCGCCACCGGCTCTCCGTGAAATTTCACGAATCCTGAAGCTAGAAATGGCTCGTCATCAAAAACCAGAGGCACGTAATTCTTGCCGGGGATTTGAGCGGCGGTAATTACTCCGGCGACGCCCGGCATCTTTTCGGCTTCGGCTTTGTCGATGCTGATCAGCCGCCCGTAAGCGTGGGGGGATCTGACTGTGACGATATGAAGAATATCGGAAAAACTGTAATCATCGATATATCTGGCAACGCCTCTCAGTTTGTCGAGAGCGTCTTTGCGTGGCTTGGATGCACCAACTACCGGCATGGCAACCTCCTGTAGGTGTTCTGCTTTTTCTGCAGTCTACCACATGCCGGCATCAGTTTCCATATATTAAGGTTTTACCCTGAATGCGGATTCTTAATCTGCCCCGGAAAATGTTTGTCTTCTTTTCGACCTAGTGCCGGCTTAAAATCCGATGAAAAATTTGGCGCCGACAAGCAGAATGATGGCGATCAGAAAGAAAACAAGCTTCGGGCCAATGCCATCTGATGGGTTAGGATTCTGGTTATTGTTGCTGTTTTCGTTGTTATCCATGAAATTTCCTTCGTCGAGGCAGGTTTTCCTTGTGAGAATGGTTCGGCGAAATATCGCCAGCGCAGACTATCACAAACAAACACTACTGTGCAACAGATGCTCATGGTGTCGGATGGTGAAAAAATACCTTGCCGGGCGGATAAAAATGCTCCGGATGACTGTTATTTTGCCGCGATTTGTGGCATATATTTAGGTTGTTCATCGCCGGGAAGTTGCTTCCGGTATTACATAAATTGCGGCTGGTCACAGCCCGTCGCTATATTAATCAAAGGTCAGGCAAACTTTAATGTATCTTAAGTCACTTGAGCTGATGGGCTTCAAGTCTTTCGGCCGCAAGACGGTTTTTGATTTCACTCCGGGGGTTACGGCGATAATCGGGCCAAACGGCTCAGGAAAGAGCAATGTGTGCGACGCAATCCGCTGGGTTCTCGGCGAACAGAGTGCCAAAGCTCTGCGTGGCACCAAAATGTCGGAAGTCATTTTTGCCGGTTCAGCAGATTTCAAGGCCTCTGCCTTTGCCCAGGTCAAGCTGGTGCTCGACAACGAAGATCACGCCATGCCGATGGATTATTCAGAAGTCAGCATTGGGCGCCAGTTGTTTCGTTCCGGAGAAAGCAATTATTTTGTCAATAACACCAGAACTCTGATGTCGAGCATCAAAGAAATGCTCATGGACACCGGGATTGGCAAAGACGGCTACTCGGTAATCGGGCAGGGCGACATCGACGATATCATTTTTCAACGCACCCAGTCACGTCGGGCACTCATCGAAGAAGCTGCCGGAATAACCAAGTTCAAGCACCGCAAACAGAATACTCTGACCAAGCTTGGCCACACCCGCACCAACATCACCAGGCTGCGCGACATCACTTCCGAAATCGAAGGTCAGCTTGGACCGCTTGCCGAACAGGCCGAAAAAACCCGCAAATATCAGGCCCTTGCCGCCGAAATAAGGCAGCTCGAGATCGATCTGATTCTCTACGATCTCAATCAGCTGAATGGCGAGTTTGAAAACATCAATTCGATGCGTCTCGGGCTGCTGGCCAAAATTGAAGAAATCGAGAAGTTTCTTGCCGAGGTCGATGCCAAAAAGGCTGATGCCAGAGTGCGTTTTGCTGAATTCGAGTCGGTTCTGCAGACCCGCCAGGAAGAAGTTAAAGGCGTGGTGACCCAGGTTGATGACCGGCGTCGCCAGATGGCTGCTCTGCGTGAAGACATCAAGAGCCAGCAGGCGAGAAGTCAGGCGATTCTCGAAGAGATCGAAGGCATCGAGACGATGCTTCTCGACGGCGGCAACGAAATCAGTGATGCAGAGACCCGTGTCAAAGATGAAGACGCACGCGAGCTAGAACTTGCAGCG
>CAZPCO010000413.1:0-3549 GCA_964585025.1 uncultured bacterium
CTGAAATCGAGAAGATGCTTGTCGATCAAAAGCAGTTTCAGAACGGAACCCAGGGAAGCGTCGCCATTTCAGGAGCTGAAAACAATTACCGGGTGCAGATGCGCGGTGACATTTTGGCATCTGCCTTCAGGTTGATCTCGATTCTGCTTCTCTACTTCTGGCTGCGGCCGTTTTTTGCCTTCATACGCACCCGCGACGATGGCTGTCGTGCCGCTGCCTCATGGCGTTACAACAATTTTTACCGGGCCATTTTTTCGTATTTTTTTGTCACTCACTGTATCTGGTTTTTTACTTCGACTCTGCAGAACTGTTTGCCTGAACGCCTGTATGCCGCCATCGGCTATCATCTTTTCTGGCTGGTGATTGAATGCTATCTTTTCTATCTGTTCCTCGAACCGGTGCTGTTCATGTATGTCAGCAGCCTGTTTGCAGGCCATGGTCAGGATTCACCGGGCCGGTCCAGTCTGAGCATCCATATGAAACTGGTCACCATGATCGGTTTTCTGGTTCTGATGCCTATGGCGATTATCACTTCATGCCTTTACCATGATTATTTCCTGATCGACAATTATAAATACAATGTTATTATCCTGATTTTTGCTTCGGCAGCCTTTCTGGTCGGAAACATGCAGCTGCTGTTCAAGTCTATCCAGGAGCCTCTGGATGTGCTCGGCGACAAGATGCAGCGTCTGGCTGACGGAGATTTCAGCGTTCAGACTTCGGTATACTTCAATGACGAAATCGGCAGACTTAAAGCCAATTTCAACATCATGGTCGGTCAGCTCAAAGAGAGAGAGGAACTCAAAGACACCTTTGGCAGATATGTTTCAATCGAGATTGCCAGGCATCTTCTCGAGAATCGCAAAGTGTCGCTGGGGGGTGAGCGGATTTCGGCTACCGTATTGTTTTCCGACATCCGGAATTTCACTTCGATGAGCGAGCAGATGTCGCCTGAAGAAGTCGTTGCCATGCTGAATACGTATTTTGGCTTCGTTACCGAACCAATTATGGAAAACCACGGGGTCATCAACAAATTCATCGGAGATGCAGTCATGGCTGTATTTACACCGCATCTCGGTTCTGAAAATCATGTTCAGGATGCAATAAACGCCGCACTTGGCATGCGAAAAAAGCTTGAAGAACTGAATACATCCGGAAAATTTCGGTTTCCAGTCAGATCAGGTATCGGACTGAATTCTGGTCTGCTTATTGCCGGCAACATCGGCACCGAAAAGCGTTTTGAATACACGGTTATCGGTGACACCGTAAACGTTGCCTCACGCATGGAAACCCTTTCCAAAACGCTCGAGCATGACATTATCCTCAGCCAGGCAACGGTCGAGCAGCTTCCAGCCGATACCGGGCTGGTAATTGAAAAGACTGAACCGGTGCAGATCAAGGGGAAAAGCCAGCCGGTTCCGGTCTACAAATTGATTGGCCGCGCAGTCTGAGCGCTTCAGTTCTGGCTGCGCATTTTCTGCCAGGGCAGAAACAGGTGCAGATAGATCAACGCCGAAGCCATGTAGCAGCAAAAAGCGACTACCAGCGAAACATCGTATCCGTAGTCTTTGATAATGCCGCCTGAAAAGAACATTGCCAGCGCCCAGGCCATGTTCCAGGCCATGCTGTCGAGAGCCGAGGCCCTGGCCCGCAGCCGGTCAGGTATGATCTCCATCATGGTTTCCTGGCGCATCGGCACGTTCATGTTCATGAAGGCACCTCTGAAAACGAAGCACATGGCGCAGATCCAGAATTCGTGCCGCCATGCCATCAGGGCCATGAATGGCAGCGAACAGAGCTGCGAGCCGGCAACGCCCCAGACCAGGCCGAAGCGATGTGATATCACCGGTGAGAGAATCGAGCCGAGCGCGGTGCCGAATTGCCCGAGAGCGAACACGAAGCCGATCTGCGGAATGCTTGACCCCACCCAGTCACGGAAATACAGGTTGAAATAAGGCACGATCATGCCGGCGCCAAAACCAATGAGTGCCTGGCAGAATGCGAAGCGGCCGATCAGCAGCCAGGGGCGTGAAATGGGTATCCCCGCGATATCCTGCTTGCGTTCAGGCTCATCCTGCTTCTGTTTATGCCCTTTGCCGGCCAGGCCCTGCGCCGGAACCAGCGCGAAAAAGATAAAGAACAGGCCAACCCAGAGCGAATACTGCAGGCGATCAGCCTCTATAAATGACTGCACCGGATTGAGAGTGTGAAAGAATCTGGGCAGCCAGCCGGCGATGAAGCCGGCAAAGATGCTGGTAGTCCACATCAGCGTGACGTTAGCACTGAAGATATACTTGCGCTGCCGTTTGCGTCCATTTTCCTGCAGATAGGGGATTACCGAAACCATCATAGCGCCGCTGCCGCTTCCAGCAAGGAAAACAGCGGCAAACAGCGTGTAAAGGTCGCGGGTCAGGCCGATTACTGAGAATCCGCAGCCAAGCAGACCTACTCCGAGGATATAGGTGGTGCGTCGTGAGGCCCGGTCAGCCAGCCAGCCCATCGGCACCGACATCAGGGCAGCACACATCGATTGGGCAGCGAGCAGGCGCCCGATTATTTCCTCTGAATAGCCGATTTCGCGCAGGTAAAGGTTGAGCAATACCGAGAAAATGCCTGTGCCAAGGCCAAGCAGCATCTGCGCCATGAACAGCTTCTTTACCGAAGCCGGAAAAGTCATGATGATCAGCAGTATCTTCTTCATTGTCGCATCATTCCAAGCTGGCACACGAGAACAAAACACAGGATTTTTCGATTAGAAAAATGATTAACCGATACACCCTGTGCAAGGGTGGTTTCAGACTTCCCGATTTTCCGTCAGGACGCCTGCAAAGTCAATACCTGCCCGCCATATTTACCGGGTTTCTTTGCGGCCTTTATACCGGGGTGGCGGATTCTGGCAAACGACCGCCGGCTGCTTTGGAAAAATTCTGCCAAGGTCGATCTGCAATTCAGGAAAAAGTGGTGTTTCGATGATGTCTTCTGCTCCGCAAACCCTTACCAGCTCGAATCTACCTTCTACAGTGATCCGATATATGGTGACGAGGCGGTGAACCAGATCGACGAGCCAGTATTCTTTGACGCCATGCTGCTCATACAGTGCTTTCTTCACGATATGATCCCGGCTTGCGGTCGAAGGTGAAAGTATTTCGACGACAAGATCTGGGGCGCCTTTGCAACCATGTCTGTCTATAAGCTTTTCATTACAGACCACGGAGATGTCTGGCTGCACGACGTTGAATACCTGCCGGTCGCTTTTTGCATTTTTTGCCAGTCTGACGTCGAATGGAGCAACGTATACTTTGCAGCTTCTGTTTCTGAAAAACTGGAAAAGTTCTGAAGCCAGGGCAGTCAGATATTCCTGATGCTCCGGCTGGGGAGCTGGTGTCATGGCGTATGCGGTTCCGTCGATGATTTCCCAGCGCTCATCATCGTCCCAGGTAATATAGTCAGCAAAAGAATACTTTTCGGCACGCCTTCTTGACGAAACCGGCATTTCCAATCTCCTTCATCTGCTCTTATAAATTTTACAATACATATAATCTTCACACC
>CAZPCO010000414.1:0-3547 GCA_964585025.1 uncultured bacterium
ATCTTTCTGCATCAGTTCAAGTTTGAAAGCCGCTGACTGATATGCAGGGTTGAGTTCAATGGCTTTTTTATAGTGGGCAGTTGCCAGCTCGGTTTTTCCGGCCAGCTGGTAAAAAGTTGCCAGCTTTGAATGCAGATCGGGAAAGGTTGGACTGGTGTTAACAAACCTTTCATGCAGATCGATAACTGTTTCGAGTTTTCTCAGATAACCCGACAGTTCGGCCAGTTTAGGTTGCAGACCTGGATAAGCCGGGTATAACCCGGCAGCTTTCGAAAACGCCCGATAAGCAAGGTAGAGTCGGCCGGTGGTGTAGAAGATTTCACCGAGGGTGAAAAATAACCGCGGGTTCTTGTTGTCAACACCGAGAAGCATGATGATGGCCCGGTCTGCTTCGCCAAGCCTGCTGAGACAACAAGCCAGATTCAACTTGGCTTCAAGATAATTGGGATTTTCCTTCAGCGCCGTGTCGAGTTGAACTGTCGCTTCTTCATAATTTTCGTTGCTGATGAGAATTTTGGCATAGTCGTTGCGAAGGTCTAGAAATCTGGGGTTCGCGGCAATCTTCTCTTTGACTGCTGCCACGGCCTGATCGAATTTTTCTTTGACTCCCGAAAGATGACCGAGATAGCCAAGCGCGACGTGCTGCTTGGGATCTATAGATACGGCCCGCTGAAAAGCTTCCAGGGCTTCAGCCTTCTTCTCTTCCTTGAGAAAGATTTCGCCGAGCAGCTCACAAAGCGGAGCCGAAGACTGAGAGAACTCCATAAACGAAAGAAGGTTTCTTTTGGCTTCATCAAGGTAGCCAAACAGTAAATTGTAGCGAACATACTTGATCTGCGATCTGACGTCCCCGGCGCTGATTATCGGAACAAAGCTGCTGCCGGCAACTGGTTTAAGCTGCAGTAACTGATTGTTGATCGTTGATTCCGGATCCTTTTCTCCGAACAGTGAGGCGATT
Source organism: uncultured bacterium (assembly GCA_964585025.1). GTDB lineage: Bacteria > Muiribacteriota > Ozemobacteria > Ozemobacterales > Ozemobacteraceae > Rifleibacterium. Next base: position 959 of record CAZPCO010000414.1, read on the forward strand.
ATGCCGCCTTTAACCGGTTGAAGGCGTCTCAGGTTAGTTTCTTTAAGAACATTTCTGACAAGCAGGCGCAGTATTTCGCAGTATGGGCTGTTTGGCGATACGTCATAGATCGGCTTGCCGAATTGCGGTTCAAAATCAGGCACCCGTGGCAGACCGCCAACGACAGGATAAGGGAAAACTCTGCTGGTTTTGGCTGTAGAAAAGTCGGAAGTGACGTTGTTGCCAAGGAGAATAAGTCTTTCGCGCGGATAGCTGAGCTTGGAAATGCCATGGAAAAATCTGACATTATCGGTTACTGTCGCCAGATTGGTAAAATTGATGAAGAAGATCTGATCTGAAGTGTCAAGAACGGTATAGAGATTTTCGTCGAAAATTGAACCTGTATCGGTAACTACATAATCAAAGTGTTTTCTGGCTTCCTTAAGGAGTTTGACCAGGTCAGCCGCATGTACCTGCTCGGCTTCGAGAAAACTTCTTGGCGCCGGGATGCAGTAGAGGTTGTCTGCCAGTTTTATAGATTCCGGAAGAAGGCTGAAATTGCTTTCATTCTGGCGGAATCTGTTGATGATGTCAATGATGGAACGTGGCGAATGAACGCCAAGAAGATGGGTTCCACCACCATAATAAAGATCCATGTCGAGAAACAGGACTTTACGGTTCAATTCGACCGCCAGCATACGTGCCAGGGAAGTGGCAAAAGTGGTTTTGCCATAGCCATCCTTGGCGCCGGCAACCGTCAGGAACTGGCATTCCTTGTTCTGGCTGCCGGAACGTGCCGGATTGGATGCCGGGCCAGCCGTGGTAATCAGCCGGTTTGTTTCGCGCAGACGATGCGAGAGAGTTGCAAGCAGCTTCAGACTGATCGAAGGATAGTCGTGAATGAGTTTCTCAAAATCAGGGCCTTCGATTACGATCAAAGAAGTTGTCTGAAGTGTTCTGGCCGATGCGGACCGGGTTGAAGCCTTTTCAAAAAAAGCCATTTCACCGAAATAGTCGCCATTCTTCATCAATGCAATCGTTTGCTCGCCGTTAAGAGGGGTCTTTTTAAAGATTTCAACCTGCCCGGTCTCAACGATATAAATATTTTTCTCGTAATCACCTTCGCTGAATACCGGTTCGCCGCGCGCAAGATGGATGCGGTGGGCTATGCTGGCAATGTGTTTGATTTCGGCATGATTGAGCGATGAAAAAAGTTCGATTTTATCCAGTTCCATGGGTGCCAACTTTCTGCTGGTTCATTATAGAATACTTTAAGTATATGGTTTTGTAATATTCGAAGTCAATCATACTTGCTTAAGTCTTGAGTTGAATGTATGCTTTAAAGTAATCACGGATATCAGCGTTGGGAGAAAGTCATGACCGCACCTGCACTTAACTCTATGAACCAGAAGTTCGAGCTCAGAAGCTATTCTGTATACTTCGATATTGCGCAAAGCCTTGCAGCCGAGGAGCTTCTTGACAGCCTCGATCGCTCAACCAGCCTTTTTCAACAGGTTTTCAACTTTCAGGAAGACCCGGTGGGCGCCTTTTTTCTGATCAAGAGCGAAACAGATTTCGAAAAAGCGACTGCTCAGCCTCTCAAGGTTGGCGAATCAGTGCGCATCGATTATCAGAGTAATTCCATCTTTATGCTTGTTGACAAGCTCGATGCTGCAATTGGCGAAGCAGCTACCCGTGAACTTGGTCATCTTTTCTTCAACAACCGGGTTAATGAACGCGAGATTCAGATCAGACAATGGCGGACTTCCTCCTGGCTGCGCGAAGGCTTTGCGCTGCAGGCAGCCTATAAAATTCGCAAAGACAGCAGGGAATGGCTGCAGAGCGGCTGGGCAAGGCTTCAGGACGCTCAGCGTGCCAATCAACTGATAAAACCGGCAACCATGGTTAAAGATATCAATCTGATTCCGGATGCGACCAGACGTCAGCTGGCGCTGTTCCAATCGTTTTATATGGTAAGGCTGCTTCTGGGTATTTACTGCGACAGTTTCTTCTCAAAGTATTCTACTCTGATGGGCGTTCTCGAAGACATGGATTCCGAATCCTGTTTCCGGCAGATTACCAGTTTTGATTTTGACAAATTCTTTTCACTGTTCAGCGACTGGGTGCAGAAAACCAACGCCTGGACAGCGATGGAGTAATCCCGATCGATGCAGGAAGAAAACGACGGAACGAGATTCCTGATTGTACTGCTGGCAATTACATTTCTGGCCGGTACATTGGTGCTGGTGGTTAAATCAGATTACCGCACCAGAGATAACATGCTGTCTAACATCGAATATTACCCGAATGTAAAAATAGACAAGGGAACCGACTGATTTGCTGACCTTTATATTTCTTTCACTGGCTTTCATCTCGGGTATGGCTTTTGCTGTGCTGACTGGAGCTTCATCCAGTGGTATTTTTCTACTTCTTACCTTTGTGTTTGGCTTGTGCGCAGCTATTCCATTCTGGTATCGTCACAGTTCAAGCCTGTTGTCTGGCAATTTTGCGGCAATACGCGATGATGAAGAGCCTTTACCCGCTCTGTCTCTGATATTTCTGATTTTAACTGTCGCTACCTTCGGGTGTTTTCGCTATATTTCAGTGCTC
>CAZPCO010000415.1:0-3539 GCA_964585025.1 uncultured bacterium
AGATACTCAACTGGTCAATTGCCGCAGCTCTGAAGGTATCACCGGCAGCCAGCACCACTTTCTTGCCGTCTTTAACGAAACGACGGGCAAGTTTGGCGATGGTGGTGGTTTTGCCAACACCGTTGACGCCGATTACCAGGTATACGGTCAAGCCTTTAGGGTTGAATACCGGTTCTGAAGAATATCTGGTCAACATACCCCGCAGTTCATCACGCAGCAGAGCGTATATTTTCGCTGGATCGGTGATTTCTTCTTCGTCAACCTTCTTGTGCAGGTATTGAAGCATTTCCTGAGTGGTTTTAACAACCACATCTGCTTCAAACAGAGCTTCTTCAAGTTCATCGAGCAGGTTATCGTCAATTTTGGTACTGCCGAGAACCAGACGTTTCAGTTTGCCGATAAAGCCGGTGCGGGTTTTGGTAAGACCGACAGTCAGGCGCTGAAACCAGGAAAGCTGTGGTTCTTCTTCAATTACCGGTTCATGAGGTTCAACAGCCTTCTCAACCGGTTTTTCAACTGCAACGCTTGGCGCTTCCGGCGGAACCGTCTGTGTCGTTGCTACGATACCGGGTTCGGGCACCGCTTTTTCAAGAATCTGCGGTGCAGCAACAGGCTCAGGCAGAGCCGTTTTAATCTCTTCTTCATCGATTTCTTCTTCATCGACTGGTTTGGCCTGTTCAAGCTCTTCGAACGGAACCAGCCAGGCGAAAAGCAGCATGGTAATACCGGCAAGAGCGGTCACTCCAGCCACGACCGCCTGAGAAATTCCGGCCTGGTAATAAATCAGAACGCCCTCGATCAGCAGTGAAAGGCCGATCAGCAGAACAATAACTCTTGATTCATCCCATTGGCGGGATTGCGTGACAACAGATTTTTCAACGCCGGCGGGTTTCTGTTCTTCGCTCATTGCATTTTCTCCTCCATAGCAGCGCCGGCAGATGCAACAGCATAGTTGCGTTCTTTCATGCCCGCTTTGCTCACGGTGAATTCTTTGATTTTATCGTCATCTTCGAGTCTGATGGAAATCGGGCGTGAAATGCCAGATTTCTGAAGAGTTATACCATAGATTACGTCGACTGCCTGCATGGTTTCCTTGTTGTGGGTTATAACCAGGAACTGCGTCTTGTCGGCAAAACTGCGCAGCATGCGGGTGAACCTTCTGACGTTCGCCTCATCGAGAGCTGCTTCGACTTCATCGAGCAGACAGAATGCCGGCGGCTTAACCTGCAGAATTGAAAACAGCAGAGCCAGCGAAATCAACGCCTTCTCGCCGCCAGAGAAGAGTTCGAGAGTCGAGAGCTTTTTACCCGGCAAACGGCAGATAATGTCGACATCGCTTTCAAGAGGTGTATTGGGGTCGGTCAGCTTCAACATGCCGCTGCCGCCCGGGAACAGTATTTCAAAAATATCATTGAAGGCAACACTGATCTGGCCAAAGGTTTCAAGAAAGCGCTCGGAAGAAATCTTTTCGATTTCGGCAATTACCTGTTCAAGGGAATCGGCCGCTTCGGTCATATCAGCGATCTGTGAGTTCAAAAAGTCATAACGTTCTTTCGTTTTTTCGTAATCTTCAATAGCCAACGGGTTAACCGAACCGAGAACTTCCTGTTCGAAACGGCGCTGGTTGATTCGACCTGCGAGTTCATCACGGCTTTCGTATTTGTTGCTCTTATGATCGAGCTCATTGATATCAAGATTGAATTCACCGCTGAGAATGCCTTCTTTTGTCGTTATATGCGTTCGCACTTCAGCCATTTTGATATCAAGTTCAGAGAGTTTTTTTCGCGTCGAATCTTCAATGCGAACGCGGCTTTGATAAGCATGATCGAGCTGGTCAAGTTCTTTCGACATGCGACGATGCTCGTTCTGAATGGCTTCCATCGCCGACTCAAGAGCTTCTTTGCGTTTTTCGAGATCATCGATGCCTCTCTGAATTTCGCCAACCCGGCTTTCGCCTTCGCCAGTAAGGCCTTTCAGTCGTTCAACCTCGGCAAGAGCCCTGTCTTTGCGTTCGGCAGCATCACGGCGACGGCGGGTAGCGGCGTCAATTTCCTTTTTGATTGCCTTCTTGCGTTCGACGATCTGAGCCATTTCAAGTTTGCGCTCGCCAAAAATGCTGGTAAGGCTGGTCAATCGTGCCTGAATGGCTCCTTCGCGACCGCTGAGAGCATTCAGACGACCAGAAAGTTCTTCATGCTGTTTCTCGATCGCAGTCAGTTCAGCGCCGGCCTGCGAGAGTTCCTGGCGCAGAGATTCGAGACGCGAAGTCATCTCGGCACGGTCGCGGGCGATATTGGAGTATTCCTCGCTGCGGGCCTTCAATTCCTGGGCATTTTTGTCACGGTTGCGTTCGAAGAAATCGAGAGACTGCTCGCGCCGCCGCACTGCGTCTTCGCGCTCGCGGGTCGAACCGATGAGCACCTGGCGTTCTTTGACCAGGTTGTTCAACAGGCTGCGCAGCTTGCTTTCCTTGCTTTCGAAAACTTTCAGTTTTTCTTCCAGCTCTTCCTGTTCGCGTTTGCGGGAAAGGATGCCGCCGGCTTTGCGGGTCTCGCCACCGCCGGTCATTGCTCCCGAAGATCTGATAATTTCGCCATCTATAGTGACAATGCGGTTGAATTTTCGGTTCTTGCGGGTAAATTCGACAGCGTTGTCGAGGTTGTCAAAAATGAGAATACGACCAAGCAGGTTGCTCATGACTGTATAGAATTTAGCGTCGAATTCGATCAGTTCAAGAGCTGCGCCCAGGCAGCCACGGGCTTCGGCCTTACCAAGAGCCGGCGGCGCAGTCATAATATCGAGAGGCAGAAATGTAGCACGTCCGGCCTTGTTCTGCTTCAACATGTCGATCGCAGCTTTGGCTGTTTCTGCATCCTGAGTGATGACATCCTGAATGCTGCCACCGAGAGCGGTCTCGATGGCGACTTCGTAACCAGCGGGCACCTTGATCAGCTCGCCAACGATGCCATGAATACCAGGCAGACGGCCGGTTTCCTTGAGCGCCAGAGCTGCCTGCACGCCGCGAAAAATGCCGCTGTCGCTGCTGTGTCGCAGTTCTTCGAGCAGGTTGCTGCGGGCGCGAAACATTTTAATCTGATCGGAAATACCGGTAAGTTCTTCTTCAGCCTTTTTCTGGTCCTTTTCAACCTTGTTGAGCCTGGCCATTTCTTCTGAAAGCAGAGTGCGGTTCTTTTCGATCTCAGCTTTCATTGTGGCGATTTCGGCCTCGACACGGGTGTTTTCATTCTTGAGGTTATCGACGTGGTTCTGAGCTGAAGCTACATCGCCTTCGCCCTTTTCGAGCTGACGTTCAAGAATCTGAATCTGCTGATTAACGGTTGTGATACGATTTCTGCGGTCTGCCAGCTTGACGGCGATATTGAACGCCGATTCCTTGTCACTGGTCTGTTCACGAAGATGCTTTTCGAGCTCGGCACGCACTTTTTCGACGTTACCATCGATTTCGGCCATCACAGCTGCAAGTTCTATCTCGCGTGCTTCTTCATCTTTGAAACGGTTCTCTGCATCACTGATTTCGT
>CAZPCO010000416.1:0-3539 GCA_964585025.1 uncultured bacterium
GCCGCGATGAATCTGCACAACCGGGCCAGTGACCTTGGTCTCGTCACCGGGATTGGTAACGTCAGGCCGAATGTCATCAGACTGACACCGCCGCTGATTATCACCGGGCGCATGGTCGAAGAGGCTGTAGAAATAATCTGCCGGTCACTTTAGGGTCAGTCGTCGAGAAATGCCTCTATTATATCGAATATAGTGCCGATCGACACTCCTTCGACAATTGCCAGATAATAGAAATACCAGCCAAGCACCAGAAAAAACGGCGTGCCCAGCCAGGCATAACTGGTGCCGTCTTCGCCGCGAAAACGCAGCAATACCGCCATGGAAACCACCAGATGGGCTGCCCAGAGAGTGACGATGCGACCATATATATAATTGGTCGCGAAAAAGCCCAGCCAGATAAAGGCTAAGCCGGCAAATGCATCATGCAGCACCATGGTAAAAAAGTGCAGCGGCTTTGTGCTGTCGACTTTTCTGAAAACCAGCGTTAAACGCTCTTCTGCAAGAAAATGCCGGGCGGCCAGAATGCAATAGACCAGCCCGACAGATACGGCAAATGTTTTTGCTAAATCCATACAGCTATTTTACCATCGCCAGCCCAGAATTCCAAATTCGCAGAAAAAGTGCTGCCTATATTTACACATGGTTTCTGTATCGAGGGTTTGCCTCAGAGAACCAGCCATATTTCTCATCCATAATTGAAAATCACTGCAACCGCCCGCACAAAAAAAGTGTTTGCTTTCGAGTAGTTCATATGCCTTCTGATGAATGCAGTGAAACGAACTGAAGAGGTACTAAGACCAGCTAAATTATCTTGCATGGTGCTGCGGGTGGCGGTAGACTTGGCAAAGAAACAAATCTTCGGAGGGAATATGGAAATCAAATTTGGGACATCTGGATGGCGTGCAATCATTGCCGATGAATTTACTTTTGACAACGTTCGCATCTGCTCTCAGGCAATTGCTGACCATCTCAAAAGCATTAACTGTACCAAGGGGCTCGTGATAGGTTCTGACGCGCGCTTCATGTCTTCACGTTTCATGGAAGTGGCCGCCGAAGTTTTTGCTGCCAACGATATCAAAGCCTATCTTTGCGTTCGCGATACCCCCACCCCGGTAATCAGTTTCGAAATCCTGCGCCGTAAACTTTCCGGCGGCATCAATTTCACCGCCAGCCATAATCCGCCCGAATACCAGGGCCTCAAGTTTTCTCCGGCCTGGGGCGGTCCCGCCCTGCCCGAGACCACCAAAGATATTGAAAATCGCGCCAATGAACTGATGAAAAACGGAAAAGTCAAACGCATGAAACTTGCCGAAGCACAGAATGCCGGCTTGATCGAGCGTATCGACCCAATGGAAACCTATCTCGATGATCTGCGCAAAAAGATTAATTTTGAGGCCATTCAGGCTGCAAAGCTGAAAATTCTCGTCAATCCGCTTTATGGAACTGCCCGCGGCTACCTCGACCGCCTTCTCAAGGAAGCCGGCTGCGAAGTGACGGTCATGAACGACCATCTTGACCCATATTTCGGCAACCAGCCACCAGAACCTTCCGAAGCTCACATTCCCGACATGATAGCCAAAATGCAGCATGGCCACTATGACCTTGGCCTTGCCACCGACGGCGACGCAGACCGATTTGGCGTCCTGGGGCCTAAAGGCGTTTTTTATGAGCCCAACCAGATTCTCGGCATGGTGCTCGACCATATCAAGAACAGCCGCGACTGGCATGGTGCTGCAGCCAGATCGGTAGCGACCACGCACCTGGTAGATGCCGTTGCCAGATATCATAACATCGAACTGATCGAAACTGCGGTCGGCTTCAAATTCATTGGTGACCTGATTGCCCGCGACAAAATCGTCATGGGTGGCGAAGAATCGGCAGGCATGACCATTCGCGGCCATGTTCCCGAAAAAGACGGCATCATCGCCTGTCTGCTCGTCGCCGAAATGGTTGCCATGCAGAAAAAGCCAATCGCCACAATTCTTGAAGACCTTTACCAGAAGGTCGGCACCTACGTTACCCGCCGGTTGAATTTCAGACTGACCGAAGAAGAGAAAGCTCACGCTATTGCCAATCTAAAAAAGGACCCGACCTCGGTAGCAGGTTTCAAGGTCAAAAAGGTCATTCGCATCGATGGCACCAAATGCCTTCTTGAAAATGATGCCTGGGTTCTCGTGAGGTTTTCGGGTACTGAACCGGTTGTAAGATTTTACGCTGAAGCCCGCGACGAGGATACTCTCAAGATCCTTTGCTCACAGGGTGAAGCATTCGTTAAAGGCTCATAACCGATGAATCGGCTGCAGCAGGTCGAAAATTTCGGCCTGTTGCAGCTGGTTAAACCGCCGCCCAGGGGTTGATTTTTCCTGATAAAATGCCGATATTTATAGTAGAGGAGCAGGAAGTATGTCTGTACGGCCTATAGATATCAAAACAACCCTGCTGGTAACTGATGATGCCAGCCGGCTTCGCGAAGCCCAGAAAGCCCAGGAATCTGGTCAGGCTGATCATGTTGCCCAGAATCGGAATGCGGCGGCCCAGAAAACTGAAACCATTCAGAAGACCGATGCCTCAGAAGGGGCAGTAATCCGCAAAGAAGACGACGAAGCCGAAAAGAAAAAGCGTCAGCAGCAGCAAACCAGAGACACTGCCCCCAAAAAGCCAGAGGAAGAAGAAGAACAGAAGCTGCAGATTGCCAAAGACGGATCGCGTGGTCTCAAAATCGACCTGAAAGCCTGATTTTGATGAGCATTTTATCTGGCCCCACCACGCAAAAAATTGCACTTCTCCTTATTTTTACCGGCATCAGCTGTTGTAACAAGGCCCTTGCCGGGCACGAAGAGGATTCATGGGTATTCAACCGTCAGGGAATGTATAAAGTTTCCCAGGGCGACCATGAAGACGCAATCAGAGATTTCGAACAGGCCTGCCGCCTGAACCCATACAATGACACTGCCCTGGCCAATCTGGCCTGCGCCAGAAACAATCTTGGCGTTACCCTGGCAGGCAAAAAAAACTTCTCCGAAGCTATACGCCAGTTCGAAGCAGCCAAGGCTCAGAAACCCGAAGATGTTTCAATCCGACTGAACCTGCTGTCGACACTGGTAACGGTTAAAAATGCCGCGGCCGTTGAGCGCGAAGCGCGTGAACTGATGAAACTGCGGCCAAATGATCCGGAACTGGCACTGAAAGTTGCAGCAGCTTTTCAGAAAACCGAAAACATGACTGCTGCTATCAGCATCCTGCAGGAAACTGCAGAAAGAGTGCCGGATAATTCCAGAATCCACGCCATGCTGGGTCGTCTTTTTTATCGCAATGGCGAACTCGCCGAAAGCGAATTTCATCTGCAGCGCAGCGCTGAAATCGACCCCAATGACCCTGAAACCGGTCGGTTTCTCGAAAAACTGCACCGCGAAGCCGCAGTCGAATGCGAGATGCAGACATTCTCCAGTATTCATTTCAATCTTTCCTGCCCGGCTTCCTACCCTGAAGACTGGGCTCAGGATCTACTCGAACAGCTGGAAGAAGCCTGCAACGAGGTT
>CAZPCO010000417.1:0-3535 GCA_964585025.1 uncultured bacterium
TGGTGGCCTCGATGATGTAGAAATTGTCCATGTATTCCTGCATCTTTTTCCAGCCGCCGGAGAACTTGGCGTCAACGATCATGTCGGAACGGATTTTTTTACGTTGCAGAGTGTCAGGGTTCAGGCGGCTTTCTTTGGCCAGCAGACGGTAGGTCAGGTTTTTCTTCGTCTGTTCGTAGGTAAAAAACATAACCGGAATTTTGTTGAGAGTTGCTACTCTGGTAGCCAGTTCAAGGGTGAAAGTTGTTTTCCCGCGTCTTGGTGCGCCCGCAATTGCATACATGAAACCTTTTCTGAACCCTGAAATAGCGGTGTTCAGATAGTGCATCGGTTCGCATGAATAGCCGATGATTTCGATTTCGCCGGTTTGTTCACGATTTTCGATATCTCCGACTATTTCGCGCATTTCATCCTTGACGAGATTGATGCGTCTGGTGGTTCTGGCTTTCTGAATGTTGCGCACATCCTGTATGACTTTGTTGGTAAAGGTTTCCAGATTGAGATTCTCGTTCTGGGCCGGACTTTCGATATATCCATGGATGCTTTGCGCCACTTCTTTCAATTTGCGTTTCAAGGCCTGTTCTTTCATCAGGTCGAGGTAGTGAAGCGCTTGATCCATGGCCGGCGGCATTTCGGAAATCACTCTGTCAATGAGGGCCTGAACGGTTGCATCATAAAGATTGAGCTGCCGCAGTTTATTCTTGAGCACTATCTTGTCGAGACCTGAAAGCTCGGGGTTCTCTTCGCGCAGTGACAGGATGCTCTGGTAGATCGACCGGCTGTAGCGGGTCGAAAACAGACCCGAAATCAGGCCTTTCCCTTTCAGGCTTTCGAGAATGAAGGCATCTTTCATGATGCCTGAGAGAAGAGCAATTTCGAGATCTTCGTCGCCGTAACCGGTTATCTGTGAAGAAAAAACATCCTGATGCAGCTTTTCCTGTTCGGGATCAGGGGTTTGAACTGGCGTGGCGTTTTGCTTTGGGGCGGTTGAGGCTGCTGGTGACGGCATGCCTGGCCTATTGCCTGGCGGCAAAGGTGATTGCGTGACAGGTGCTGGCCGAGTTGCGGCGGCAGTTGGAGTCGATGTCTGCAGCGGGGTAACTGGTTTGGGCAGTTCATGGCCTGCCCTCAACTGGTTTTCTGGTGATGGTGCAAAAGTCTGAGGTTGTGAAGGCGGAACCGTCGGCGAATCATGTGTCTCAGGAATGCCTGATCTGGCTGTTTGCGGAGTGGGCGGGGTTGCCGGCGACCGGAACTGGGAAACCGCCGGAGGCGGAACGGTTGGCGCCGGCCTGGGCGGTGTAAGTCCGCCTGAATTTAAGGGAGAGGATGCTGGTGATGCTGCGGGATTTAATGGCGCGGCTGGTTTTAAAAGATTGTTAAGTGAAAAGCCACTGCTTCCGGGTTTTGCTGCGGCGGTCTGGCCGGCAGGGCGCTGATTTTTAGCGCATTCAGCGCAGATATATCCTTCCTGTATCTCTTTGTTACAGATATTGCAGTTTGCCATGCCTGTTCTCCGCTTTCCGGGGTAATGAAAATTCCTGGAGTGATTTCATTGCCTCAATGAATGTCCGCTATAAGATACCGGCGTTTCCAAACTAATTCAAGTATCTGAAACAACTTGTCAACCGGTTCAAAACCGTGGATTCTTGACAAGCTCATGACAACACAGTATTATGCCGATACTTTGAAAAGATTAACCCAAGAAGGAGCCTATGAACAAATCTGCCTTCGGTCGTATAAAATTTTTGACGGTATTATTCGTTTTTCTCGCCGGCTTATCTGCCAGCGCCTATGACAGCAACGTCATCGTCGGGTTCAAGGTCGAGGGCAACAGGCTTATTGAAGAAAAGGTCGTTCTTCTCAATCTGTCGATGAAGATTGGCGATACCCTGTCGCCACAGGCAGTTCAGGACGACATCGCCCGCATCGGCGAAATGGGTTTCTTTTCGTATGTCGGTGCCGAAATCAGGCCTGCTGAAAAGGGCAAAGAAGTTGTGTTCAAGGTCGAAGAGAACGCCATCGTCGGCGAAATCGACATCAAGGGCGTCACGAAAGTGCCGGTCGACACACTTAAGAAGGCCATGGAAAGCAAAATTGGCTCGGTATTCAACAGCAAGCTTCTGACTCAGGATATTCAGATTATCAACGAAACCCTCGGTCGTGAAGGTTATCTTTTTTCCAAGGTTACTGATGCCTTTGTCCAGGATCAGGGCAGCAAGATCAACGTTGAAATCACCGAAGGCGTTCTTTCTGAAATCAGAGTTGAAGGTCTCAAGCGCACCCGTGAAAAAGTAGTTCGCCGCGAGCTGACGGTCAAGACTGGCGAAATCTATGATAACAAGAAGATTGTGCGCGATCTGCAGCGTCTTTACAATCTCGGTTTCTTCGAAGAAGTGCGCCGTGACCATCTGCCTGGCAAGACTCCCGAAGAAGTGGTTCTGGTAATTCATGTCGTCGAACAGAAGACTGGCCGCGCCGGTGTTGGTGCTGGTTATTCCTCACTCAACGGCCTGGTGGGTTTTGTTAATCTTTCTCAGAACAACTTCCAGGGTGACGGCAAGCGTGTCTACATGAAAACCGAATTCGGTGGCGTGCAGAATTATGAACTCGGTTATTTCGACCCCTGGCTCAACAATAAACCGCAGAGTTTCGGCGTCGATGTCTATAACACCAAATATACCCGCGACCTGTATTCTCAGGGCGACACTCTCACTGAATACGACGAACGCCGCAAAGGCGGCGCGATTACCCTTGGCAGACGCTTGCGCAAGGATGTCGATCTGTCGTTCAAATTCAGAGATGAAGACATCAAACTGACTCCGACTGATGGAACCGCGACTGCCCCGGCCGGCATCACCAATGACCGGGTTCAGACTCTGGCAGCAATTCTTGATAAAGATACCCGTGATAACCGTTTCCGCCCGACCGGCGGTCTGCATGATACTTTCTGGGTTGAAACCACAGGTGGCATGCTCAAAGGCGACAATCAATACACCAAATACATGCTGGCGCTCAGACGTTATATCCCGGTGAGCAAAAACCGCAAGACCGTGTTCGCTCTGCAGAGCATCGCCGGGCAGACCACGATCGGCGATGGTTTTGTTCCGATATACGATATGTATTCAATCGGTGGCAGCAGCACGGTGCGCGGTTACGAAGAACGCGAATTTCTCGGAACCAAGGTGTTTTACACCAACTTCGAATTGCGCCAGAATTTCTCGAAGAATTTTGACGTCGTCGGGTTCTACGATATCGGTAGCGCCTGGGGCACCGACTATAACCGGAAAAAGCTGGGTTATGACCAGAAACAGGGTTATGGTATCGGTATTAGACTTCAGACACCGCTGGGTCCGGTCGCTCTCGACTATGGTAAGGCTACCGACCGCAGCGAAGGTAATACCTACATCAACTTTGGTTCGTCGTTCTAAAATCTCAAACAGGTGCAGAACTCGCAAAGAGTTAAAGAATAAGGAGAACTTTCCAGATGAAGAAACAGCTTTTGAAACTTTGTCTCGCTGCCGGCCTTGTCGCT
>CAZPCO010000418.1:0-3486 GCA_964585025.1 uncultured bacterium
ACTTTCGGTTATCTGCTCAGTCGCGGATTGTTCGAAATGTTCCGCAGCGAAGGACAGGCTTTCCTGCCGAAATATCGCGATTTCCTCAGACTTTCAGGCAGCGACATGGCCCACAAAGTCGCCAAAAAGGCCATTAAGGCAGATCTGGAAAGCACCACATTCTGGAAACAGGCAATAATGAGTCATGAATCCGAGCTGGCAATGTTCGAAAAACTTGCTGTGAAGGTTTTGAAGTAAGATATTTCCATGCCCCGGAAACGATTCCGAGTTCCCGAAAAAAGGCGAACCCTGGTTCTGCCCGCCGAACTGGCGGGCAGAAATTTGCGTGTCGCCTTTTTCGATGCCGACAACACCCTGAGAAATACCCGCAGCGGCAAACCTTCGCCGCATGGGCATGCTGATCTTCTGATCAACGAAACAAGCTGCTTCAAGCTCAAAGAACTTGCCAATGAAGGTTATCTGCTGGCAATTGTCTCGAATCAGGCCGGAATCGAACTGGGTTATATAAGTCGCGAAGAAGTTGAAGAAGCGATGCAGGCGACTCTTGCAGCATTTGCCGCCCGGGGTATTCTCTTCAACTACTATGATTATTCGGAATTTTATGATGAAGACCGAAAGCCCGAGCCAGGAATGGCCTGGCGACTCGAAAGGCAGCTGCAGATGGCCGGCTATTCAGTTGACTGGTCAGGCAGTTTCATGGTCGGTGATGCCGGCTGGAAGCAGGGCAAAGATCGGCGCCCAGATGGCAGGCCGGGTCAGGACCACTCTAATTCCGACAGGCTATTTGCAGAAAACATCGCGCGGCGGCATCCGGGTTTTGGCTTTTTTCATCCGGAAGATTTTTTCCGATCGGAAGAAGAGCGGTTCCCGGTGCGGAGCGAGCGGCTATGAACGACAGCATCAGAATGCCGGTTCCCGGCACCATAATCAATGGCTGCAAGGTAATCGAAGAAATTGGCTCGGGCGGAATGGGCTCAGTCTTCAAGGCGTATGACGAGACTCTGTCACGCCATGTAGCGATCAAGATAATGCACCAGGTTTCCGACGAGCGGGTCGGGCGCACCCGTTTCCTGCGCGAAGCTTCTGCCATAGCCAGGCTCGATCACCCGGCCATCGTAAAAATTTTCAGCTACGGCGAATACAATGGACAGCCCTTTTTTATCATGGAATACGTTGAAGGCTGGTCAATCAAAGATTTCATTGCTCGATGCCGCTTCATTCACAATGCCGGGCACTCGATCGAAGACCTGAAATTTTCGGGCTATATTCGCGAACCCTCGGCTGGCACACCATGGTTTCTTCAGGACCAGACAATTAACCCTCTTGCCGATAGCGAATACCCGGAAAGAGTTCGTCGTCTGATGCACTCGGCGGCATCTGCACTGGCAGAAGCACACCGGCACGAAATCATCCATCGCGATGTCAAATCGTCAAATATTCTGATCAGTGACGATACCCGGGTCAAAATCGTCGATTTCGGTCTGGTTAAGCAGCGTGGCGACAGTGAACTGACCAAAGCCGAGCAATTTATGGGCACCTTGTCGTATGCAGCCCCGGAACAGCTGATGGGCGAGCGCGGCAAATTATCACCGCAGACTGACATCTACAGCCTTGGCGTGGTCATGTATGAACTCGCAACTCTTTCCCACCCCATCAAAGGCGAAGATCCTGCCGCAATCGTCGCCTCGATAACTCAGGGAAAAATCAAGGCGCCACGCGATATCAACCCTCATATTCCGGCTGAATTCGAGCGAATCATTCTCAAATGCCTCGAAAGGAATCCGGCACGCAGATACCGAAATGCTGACAGACTGGCCGAAGAATTGCTGGAGCGCAGATCCCAGCCAACCTGGTTCAGTGGTTTCACTGACATGTTGAAAGGCTGGTTCTTAAAAGAGAGCCATATTATCGAGAACGAAACATCTGAGTCGGCGAGTGTCGCTGAGACAGACAGAGCACCGGCCGTCGATCCAGATTCCCCGGAAGGCGTAGCTGCCAGGCTTCTGCGCTCTGCGCGCCAGAAATTTTTCGTTAATTTTGCCGTGATCGAAGCAATAGATGAATTGCGGCAGGCATTTGAACTTCATCCCGACAATGCCGATATCCTTTTTCTTCTATGTTTCGCTCTGAATACGCTGGCGGAGAGCACCGAAATAAAGAGGCTCATCGAACAATCGACCGGCATGGCAGAAATTGAAGATGAAAAAGGCCGAAGCAAATACGAACTCTCGCGACAGGTTTTTCTGCTGCGTGATTACGAAGAAGGTAGAAAGCTTTCGGTCAGGCTGCAGCAGCTTTATCCCGAGGAATATGATTTTGAATTCGCCCATTTTTTCTGCCTCGAAACCCTGGGAAACTACCCCGAGGCCATCAGAGTCGGTGAAAGCCTTACCCGCAAAGCTCCGGGCAACAATATTGTCGCGGTGGCGCAAAGCGAATGCTACTTTTCAATCATGGATTTTGAACATGCGATTGAAGTCCTGCGTCGACGCATCGACAAGCACCCAGATTTCCACAATCTGCGTCTGAAGGTCATTCAGGCTCTGCTGCTCAACGGTCATTATGAAGAAGCCACCCTGGAAGCCGAGCAGGCACTTGCAAAAGATCCGATGAACATGCTGATGCAATATTATTACGGCCGTATCCTGTCAAGTCGGAATGAGCTGCAGAAGGCATACGGAGCTTTTCGGCTCGCGGTAGGCCTGCCGGGCGATGAAGGGTTGCGCGCCATGGGCTTTTATTCTCTGTATCGGGTGATGGAGCTCATGGGCAGGCATGATACTGCAGCCCGCCATTTGAAGCAGGCGCGCAAAATAAAGCCCCAGATGGCATTTTTCACCACTCCTGAATTGCAGAAAGTTGTCGAAGCTGAACTGATGCCCGGAATAAGAGATGAATTCAGCGATGAGCCCTGGTTTGCTACAGTACGCAAATATGCCCGCATGATCTGCGCTGATTCTGCTGATATAAGATCCTATACCATAGGCAATTACGGGTGCACTTCGGTGCTGGTTATTGGAAAAGACGGCACCTACACCCACCAGGTCATTTTCAGCAATTTCAATCTCTATGACTTTGAAGAGCTTTACACACAGCTCTGGCTGCCCGAGCTTGCGCGTTCGCCCTTTATCGACGAAAACGGCAACATTCTCACCTCGGTTTTTTATCGTGTTGAAGGCAGAATTGCCGGGGGTATCGCTTCAATAACTCTTGCTGAACCCTGGAAATCCGGGCGTGGCAGCCATATTTACTGTCGCCTGTCTGACGGGGTTCTGACTGAAAAGAACGGCCGCACGCTCTTCATACTGCCCGAAATGCCACAACCAGCATGCAGACGACAGGCCTTCCTGATAGTTCTGCCTTCTGATCGCGAACCAGCCGGCTTCACTCTGCCTCCTGCCGAAACAGTCAGATATAAAGAATGCCAGGTATTGTGCTACTACCCCTACCTTTCCGCCGGCGAAACTTTTAACATCAGCTTCAGCC
>CAZPCO010000419.1:0-3480 GCA_964585025.1 uncultured bacterium
CAGCGAAATTTTCCATGATCTGATGCGTTTCAAGGTGCGGGAACTTCTGCTCGTCGCAACCGTCTATGATGCATTTTCTCTCGAACAGGATGGCCTGCTGGCTGAAAAGATATTTGGTGAATACTTCAATCTGAATCTTACCAGTGCACCAAGAATTACCAGCGTAACTTCAGCCGATGAAGCACTGGATATGCTGCAGAAGAAGGAATTTGACCTCGTGGTGGTTATCAGCCGCCTGCGCAAGACTGATACAATCAATGCTGGCCAGAAGATCCGCAGGCAATGGCCAAAGCTGGCAATTCTGCTTCTCCTCAATGATAATACTGACCTTGAAGCAGCCGACAGCGGCAGCGACCTCTGGGAACATTACGACAACGTCTTTGTCTGGAACGGGGCCTCGGAAATCTTTCTCGCGATGATCAAATATATTGAAGACCGCCTCAATGCCGACAAAGACACGCAAATAGCTCAGGTACGTATAATTCTGCTGGTTGAAGATTCAGTGCGATACTATTCACGCTACCTGCCACATCTGTATTCAGAGCTCATCAGGCAGACCACCAAGCTGGTCGAGGAAGAACTCCAGGAAGAAACCAAGAAAG
The DNA here is from genome assembly GCA_964585025.1 of uncultured bacterium. Classification (GTDB taxonomy): domain Bacteria; phylum Muiribacteriota; class Ozemobacteria; order Ozemobacterales; family Ozemobacteraceae; genus Rifleibacterium. Next base: position 603 of record CAZPCO010000419.1, read on the forward strand.
TGTTGCGCATGCGTTGCCGCCCGAAGATTATTCTGGCAACCAACTACGAAGAAGCTCTTGAACAGTTCGAGTATTTCAAAGACTATCTCTTGTGTGTCATTTCTGACGTTAAATACAAGAAAGATGGCATTCTCGATGACCAGGCCGGTTTGAAGCTTGCAAAAGCTCTCAAGGAAATGCAGCCCGATCTGCCGATTCTTCTGCAGTCGTCAGAAGCGAATATCGAGAGCGCTGCGAACCGGCTCGGAGCCTCATTCGTGCACAAGGAATCTCAGTTCCTTTCCAAGCGCCTGTCGAAGTTTTTCTACCGCAATCTCGGGTTTGGCGATTTCGTTTTCCGAAACGCCCAGGGCCAGGAAATCACCAGAGCCAGAACCATGGCTGATTTTCGTAATTGTCTGCGCATCGTTCCGGCAGAATCTATCGAATATCATGCGAGCCGCAACCATTTTTCGACTTGGCTGCTGGCCCGCGGTGAAGTTCAGACTGCCAAGGTCGTCTCGCGAATTCACGTCAACGAATTCGACGAGGTAGAGTCGCTGCGCGATTTCCTCATCAACATGGGCAACTGGGTTTTCAGAATGAAAACCCGTGGCAAGGTCATCTCATTCGACAAGTCATTCATCGGTGAAAACCGGCATCACATCAGCAAGCTCGCAGAAGGAGCGATTGGCGGCAAAGGGCGCGGCATCGCTTTTATGAACTATTTGCTCTATAATTCGTCGATGCTCGAAAGTGTTCCCGATATTGTGATCCGCATTCCCGAAACCTTCATTATCGGCGTCGATGAATTCACAAACTTTATCACGACTAACGATCTAGCCGATTTCGTCATTTCCGAAAGGAATTACGACAATCTCAAACGGCGATTTCTCGACAGCAGGCTGTCTGAAAAGATCCTGAACCGCCTGCGAATTGTTCTGCAGAAAGTAACTTATCCGCTTGCAGTGCGCTCTTCTGGCGTTCTTGAAGATGCCGTGTCACACTCGATGTCTGGTCTTTATGAGACTTTCTTTATTCCTAACAATCATCCTGATCCCGAAGTTCGATTGAAGCAGCTTGAAGAGGCGATCAAGCTCGTTTACGCTTCGGTATATTCAAACGAGGCCCGGGAATATTACGATGCAATCCATTATAATATCGAAGAAGAAAAAATGGCAGTCGTAATTCAACAGATTGTCGGCAGACGCTACAATACCAGATTTTACCCTCTTGTCAGCGGAGTCGGTCAGTCATATAACTATTATCCATTTTCTTATATCAACCCTGAAGATGGCGTGGGCATGCTTGTTCTCGGGCTTGGGCGTCAGGTTGTCGGCGGCGGACCTTCATTCAGGTTCTGTCCGACTTATCCGAAGCTCGAGATTCTCACTCCAGAAGAGCTGGTGCGCAATTCTCAACGCAGTTTTCTCGCGCTCGATCTGGAAAAGAACACTGTGAACCTCTTTGCCGGCGAAGACGCGACTTTGATCAAGCTTGACCTCAAAACTGCCGAAGAAGACGGCACTCTTACAGATGTTGCCTCGACCTGGAATTTCGAAGATGGGCGACTAGACCCGGGTATATACAATAAAGGGCCAAGGGTGTTGAACTTCGCCAATATTCTTCAATTCGAGACTTACCCCCTGGCACGGGCTGTGAAGCATATTTTGAATGTTTCTACTGAAGCTCTCGAAGCTCCGGTAGAAATAGAATTTGCAGTTGATGTTGACAATGAGGGAACCGATTCACCTGTCTTTTACCTGTTGCAGCTCAAGCATATGCTTCGAGACTCTGATGATTGCAATATCGACAAAGGCGAAATCGAGAAGGAAAAATTGCTGTTGTATGCAGATTCTGGCATGGGCAATGGTAAAATTGAAGAAATCAGTGATGTGATCTGGGTCGATCCCGATGTTTTCGATAAATCATGCACTGAAGAAATGGCAGCGGAAGTTCAGGCTCTGAATCTGAAACTCAAAGAAACCGGCAGGAAATACATTCTCATGGGGCCAGGCCGCTGGGGAACACGCGACCGATGGCTAGGCATTCCCATTACCTGGCCGCAGGCATCTTATGCCAAGGTTATTGTTGAATATTCCCTTGAAGGTTTCCGAGTCGATGCTTCAATGGGATCGCATTTTTTCCATAATGTAACCACAATGAATATCGGTTATTTTTCGGTAAGACAGGATTCAGGCGAAGGATTCATCGACTGGGACTGGTTGCGTTGCCAGCCGGTTGCACATCGCATGAAATTTTTCACGCATTCCCGCCTTGAGAAACCCATGGGTGTGTTGATGGACGGCCGCAAGGGTATATTTGTCGTTTTTAAAGATCTCGAAGAATCAAAACATGTTGAATCAGAAGCGGTCGATCTCGATAATGTACCTGCCGCGTTATATTGAAAGAGCCAGGGCATGCATTCAATTTAGAAGGTAAGGTTATGGAATATTCATCTCTAATTTTTGTGGCCGCAGTAATAATTTTCCTGATTATCAGGCATATGAGTCTGATAAAACCTGCGCAGGCGCGGCAGCTTGCAGCGTCAGGTGCGATCATTGTCGATGTTCGCACGGCAGGAGAATACTCTGGCGGTCATCTCGTAGAAGCACTGAATATTCCTCTTGATACAATTTCTGGCGAGATCAGAAAAATGGTACCTGATCAGAACCGGGCGATATTGGTTTATTGTCTCAGCGGTGCCAGATCAGGAATAGCAGTCAGGATGATAAAAAATCTCGGCTATGCTTCGGTGCATAATCTTGGTTCATTGAGCAGGGCACGCGGTATTTTTTCCTAGCTCTTTTCTTCAAGTCATTGTTGCTTCAGACATTGCCATGGCTTCGCTTTTACGGTAAACTGATCCGGTTAATTTAAAACCGATCGAGCATAAATG
>CAZPCO010000420.1:0-3478 GCA_964585025.1 uncultured bacterium
GTAGTCATGCCGGACCACGGGGCCATTTCCATTTCCATTTGCTTTGACTTTGGCATTAGCAGGGTACAATAAAATTTTCTCATCAACCGGTGCAATATCTAATAACAAATTTGTTCGAGAATTGCCGTTTAATTACGCATTTATGGTTTTTTGGCGGCGGGTTTTGTGATAGACTCTCAAAAAAATCAAGGATGCTGCAATGAGCGATATCGTTTACTCGGTGGCGATTCCGGTGTTCAATGAGGCTGAAAGTCTCGATGAACTGGTCAGCCGCGTTGAAGCTTCGATGCAAAGGCTCGGCCGCAACTGGGAATTGATTCTTGTCGACGATGGCTCTACTGACGGCAGTTTTGCACGAATCGTCGAACTGAAGAAGCGTTGCCCATCGCTGCGTGGCCTGAAATTCTCGAAAAACAATGGCCAGACAGCAGCCATGGCAGCCGGGATCAAGGCTGCCCGCGGCCAGATAATCATAACTCTCGATGCCGATCTGCAGAACGATCCGGCCGACATTCCCCTGCTTCTTGAAAGACTCAACGATGGTTATGATGCTGCCGTCGGCTGGCGAAAAAAACGCAACGACAACTTTATCAGGCGTGCGTCTTCAAAGTTTGCCAACTGGATACGTAATGTCATAAGCAGTGAAACTATCAAAGACACGGGCTGTTCTCTGAAAGCGTTCAAAACTTCCATCATCCAGCCAATCGAGCTGTTTGAAGGTATGCACCGCTTTTTACCAACTCTGGTAAAAATGAACGGCGGCCGGGTAATAGAGGTTGAAGTCAGCCACCACCCGCGCCAGAAAGGCGTTTCCAAATACAATGTCTGGAACCGCATCTTCAGGTCGTTTCTCGACCTGCTTGCCATTCGCTGGATGAAATGGCGCAAATTGAGGTATCAGATCGATGACCAGGTTTGATCTCTGGCTGATTGTCGGGTTTCTCGGGCAACTGCTTTTTTCGATGCGTTTTCTGGTGCAATGGGTGGCTTCAGAACGTGAAAAGAAAAGTATCATTCCGATTTCTTTCTGGTATTTCAGCATCGGTGGCTCATTTTTGCTGCTCGCTTACGCGATCAAGCGCCAGGACCCGGTGTTCATACTTGGCCAGTCCATGGGTTTCATCGTCTATATACGCAATCTGGTGTTGATCGATCGCGAAAAACGTGAGCTTGCCATTTCCAACGAACCGGGCGAGTACGATGGGCAGTGATTTCCTGAAAAAACTGCGGCGGGTTCTACCCCTGCTGGTTTTTCTGGCCGGCATGCTGCCGGTATTGCTGCATCTTGGCACCGCCGGGCTTTTTGAAACTTCAGAAGCACGTTACGCATCGGTAGCACGTCAGATGCTTGACTCAGGTGACTGGCTCACCCCTCGCCAGAACGGCCTGAAGCATCTCACCAAACCGCCGTTAACCTATTGGTTCAGCGCTGCCGGCATGCAGCTTTTCGGGGTGAACGAATTCGGTGCCCGCTTTTTTCTCTGTATTGCTGCCGGCATAACCGCTACCGGAACCTTTCTTATCGGCCGAATGTTCTTTGGCACCCTAAGCGGGCTCACCGCCGCCCTTATTCTTGTTTCCTCGCTGTTTTTTCAGATTCAGTCACGCGGCCTGACCACAGACCCGTTTCTGACAGCCGCAGAAACTTTGCTGGCATTCTTTTTTTTCTGCTGGCTCAACGACCAGCACCGCCGCTGGAAATATGCCTTCTGGCTCACTGCGGGGCTGGCATTTATGATCAAGGGCCCCCCTGCCCTTCTGCCTCTGGCCGGTCTGGTGCCGGCTGCAATGCTGACCGGGCAGAAGCAGACCGCAAAAAGCCTCTTCACCAGCCGTGAAGGCTGGGTTATCTTCGTCATTATCGGCATGGGCTGGTATCTGTTGCTTGCTGCAATGAACAGCGGCCTGTTCTCGTATTTTCTCATCGATGAAACGGTTAACCGGGTTGCCAGTAATGCTCACCGACGCACAGCGCCATTCTATTATTTCTTTGTTCTGCTGCCCCTTGGTATTTTCCCCTGGGTCGGTTTCTTCATCGAATCCTTGAAGAAGAGAATTGCAGAATTCAAAACCGATCCTGCTGCCGTTTACCTGCTGATGTGGCTGGCCGCCCCCCTGGCCGTCTTCACCCTCAGCAGTTCAAAACTCGCCGGCTACGCTCTGCCGTTGCTGGTTCCGGTCTCACTGCTCACTGGAGAAGCTGTTAAACAGACATTCTTTTCGCGGGAAACCGCCGATACCGAGCATGCTGCCCGACACAGCATCGCAATTGCCGCCGTTGCCTCCCTGCTGGGCATGGCTTTATCGATCTGGGGCTACCGTCATTTCGCCGGGTTCAGAATAATCTCCCAGACGGCAATTTTTGCCGGCATGTTCTGGCTGTTCGCCTCATTGATGCTGCTTGCCTTCATTTTAAAGAAAAGCCGCACCGGTATGCTTGCAGTCATAGCGATGCTTGTTCCGGGCTGCATGTTCTTCGTTCTGCATGGCATCAGAGGCAACGAACCCTACCCCGACCAGAAGCATCCAGAGCGTGCCCGCTATCTTTCCAGCCAGTGGTATCTGCTGAAACGTATCGCCAAGACTCTTCCCGAGACCCATAAACTGATTCTCGTCGAGGAGATGATCGAAGGCTGGTATTTTTATGTCGGGCGGCCAGTAACGACTTTCAATATTCCGCGCATCACGAAGTTTGACAACGAGCGGGCAGCGGAATTAGTATTGAACGACGTTGAAGCACTCAAAAAGGCAATCGATTCAGACACCTATCTGGTCATACCGGCCCGGTCGGTAGCAAGTTACGGAACGGTGCTCGGCATGGATCTCGAAATCATAACCGGTGAGGGTGACTGGCAGATCGCCGCCCCTGCCAGAAAGCAGTAAAACTATGGTTCGCTGGGTAATAACTGAAGATAAGCTTCCTGGATTCGCATACTACCCCATGCTGGAAATCGGCACCGGGATTTTTCTGATGCTTGCTGCCCTGGTTGTTCCGGTTTTATTTTTCGTCTACAATGGCATAAAAACCGAGCAATGGGCTGAACTGCTTTTCTGTGCCGGCTTTTTTATTCTATTCATGTTCATGGGCAAAGCTCTGACATTTCAATCATTGACGGCCAGTCTGACATCTGATGGCTTCACTTTTTATCAGAATATGCGCGAACCGCCGGTCAGCCATCGTCTTGACCGCCGGCAATGGCAGGGAATCAGAACCAGCGAAGAAAAAAATGATGATGAAACTATGGTTATTCTCAAGCTCAAAACATCTGACGGCGAGCTCGAGCTGTATCGAAGCGTCAATAAAAAAGAGATCAATGCGTTGGTTGGGGCTCTGAACGTCTTTTATAAAAAAGCTGAGGAGGCGAACAAATGACACATCCGCTGCTGGGAAATCAGGGCATCCGGCTCTACAATCTCTACCCCAGGCTGGTAGGCAGCATGAGCAAATGGGCCGAGCACCTCGACCGCATTCGCGACA
>CAZPCO010000421.1:0-3435 GCA_964585025.1 uncultured bacterium
TCCGGGAAGGCCTCGAGCGCATCGGCGAAGCCCTCAGGAGCGGGCCGGTTTCGATTCTGTTCGGCCGCGAAGAATGGGGGTTGACCAAAGACGATCTGCAGCACACCATGGGAACCATGCGCATCGTGACCGATGTAGGCTGCACGTCTCTCAATCTGTCGCAGGCTGTTTTGCTGATTGCCTATGAATTGTTCCAGAAATTCGGCATTCATGTGCCTCTCGAAAAGGCGGCCGTTAATGACCCCTTTGAGCAGCCTGCCACCACCGATGAACTGGCAGATCTTTACCGCCACATGAACAAAGTTCTCAATATGTGTGAATTTCTACCAAAAATAAATCCTGACGGGCTTTTTCAGGTGATCAGATCGTTTTTTCACCGGTCGACACCAACACGCCGCGAAGTCAACATTCTCATGGGTATTTTTTCGAATCTGAACGGCTTCATGAAAAAATACGTGCGCAAGAAACCGGCTCCATGACCCTGTTTTCTCCTGTTTAACTGGTATTCGGCGGCAATCTGCCACTGAGTACAAGTCCTGTATCAACAGTCAGTGATATGATAAATTAAAAGACACATTCACTGCCAGAAGAGGAAACAAGCAAAGGAACAGGTATGCAGGAAAACGGGACAGGTAGTTCAGCACGCATTGCCGGCCTGGTTTTTGTCGGCCTGCTGCTGATCGGGCCACTCGTTTTTCTACAGCACAATCTTCTTGTTCTCGCCGTGAAGGATGAAACCCATCTCGATATTCTGGCACGCGAGAAACTGATGAATGAGATGGAGGGATTTCAGGATGCCCTCAGACCTGACAAATACATCGAGCAGGCTCTGAATGGCCTGAACCAGCACTTCTCACTAAAGCCTCCTCCCGGTCAGGAGCACGAATTGTCATTGTCTCCCGGAATCGACCCCAGGTTGATCGATACCGATTTTATCAACAAAGCGCTTGCCTTTCTCAAAAGCCAGTATGCCATGCAACCTTTTCTGATGCTGGCCGCAGATTGCGACCTGCAACACCACTGGCTCTGGACCTCTTCGCAGCTTTTTCCCGACCGGGATACCTTCGACCGATTCGCGGAAGCCGCCATCTATGGGCTCAGCTGTGTCGACGAAGACCCGGTTAATTATCTGCCCAACAGCGAAAGTCTGCCCGACCGGATTGCCGCGTTCACTGAACGTAACCAGCATATCGATAACAACCCGCATCAGGTTTTTGCCAGCTATTTTGTAAAATATGTTTCAGCGTTTACCAACCCAATGCTTTACCAGGGCCAGGCGAGAGTATTTTTTTCCAACCGTTTCGGCAATCAGAGGGCCTATCAGATTTTTCATCTCCTGAGCCGTGGCCTTCCACCGGCCGAATCACTTTTTGGCCTTTATTACTGCTGTTTCAACAACTGCGATCTACCGCCGGCCACAATTCTAAAGAGAGCCATGCCGGCGAAAAACCCTGATGCCAGGCGCAACCTTTTGAAAATGACGGTAAGACAACCATTCTTCAAGCTGACAGCCGACCGCTACTATTATTTCTCGGGTTTTCCAACCATCTTTCGTACTCTGGCCGAGGATTACGGAATCAAAAACCCTGCCACCAGCCGCACGACAATGCAGTTCATTTCATCTCACTGCCTGGTAACCTCCATAGATTCTAATTTACTGGTTTCAGATTTCCGGAAACCTGCGGCCATGGTCGGAGCGCTGATAAAACTTATGTTGTTGCTGCTTCTGGCTGCAACTGTCAGATTCCTGCCCGCTTCAGCCACCTTACCGTTGAAACTGGGTGGGAAACTGCGCCTCGCGGTCGCCATGTCGGTGATGCTTCCGGTCGCAGCATTTCTGGCTATCATTCTGCTGACCAGAAGTAACAGTGAACGTCTTGCCATTCACGAATGTCAGACACGAATACGCCAGCAGCTGCAGTTCTTTGAAAAGCTTGTCAATGAAAACGACCCGCGCCTGTTGATGATGTTTCAGGGTTTTAAAAAGCACTTTGCCGACTCATTGCATGCTGCCGGGCCATATGCCCAGCCGCAGATCGCGATGAGCGATCCATACAAACTTCTTGAGTTCGCCAATATCAGCCTGTTTTTTGACCAGAATGCCAGAATGCTGAAATTTTATGAACAGAACAGTTACGAAGGACACATCAAAGAAATGGGCGGCCTCTATCGCATTCTTTCTGAACTCGGTACTGCAAACCGCAATAACCAGCTGATTCAGGACATGCAACGCAAACACCTGTTCGTCAGCAGTTTCACCGATTCCTACTGGGATGTCTTCGCAACGGGCCCGGTTCTGGCTAAGGAAAGCCTGTTTACCAAGAACTTTCTTTCAATGTCAGCACTTAAAAGAGCCTGCAACCAGTTGATTGCCCATCCTGAAAGCCCCAACACTCCGGAGGCGGTTCTTTTTCACGAAGTGGGCGATACGCCGATAATGCGCAGTCTGTTGAAACAAATCTGGAAGGAAGCCCCTGGTCTGCTGACCGATTATTCCGAGGACCATCAGATCGATTTCAGTCTGTTTCTGCGTGGGCCCACCGAACTTCGGGAACTGCAGATTCCGCGTCGTGGGCGGGGCACAGGTCAATTGCGGGCTATTGCCGAAAAAGCGATACAGAGAAGAACATCAGGGTCGCTGGTTAACCGGCTCGATGACAGAATCGAGCTGCAGAACTGGCTGTATTATGAAGATCTTCCAGTCATTATCGCAGCCCGGGCTTCTATTCCGGCGATTCCGCTGCAGTCGCCCATCTACTTCATTCTGCCGCTGGCCCTTTTTGCCTATGCGGTTCTGGCAATGGCTCTGCTTTCTGACAGTTTGACCGAAGCCCTGCTGGTTCCGGTGCAAACTCTGCTGGCATTTGTCGGAAGCATTCAGAAAGATCAATTGAACGTAAGAGCAGAAATCAAAAGCGGCGATGAGTTCACCGAACTTGCCGACAGTTTTAATCGCATGTCGACAGGATTATGCCAGCGCGCCAAAATGCGGCGTTTCGTTTCCGAAAAACTCTTCGAAAGCCTTGATAATTCGCGGCCTGAAACTACCGGGCTGGCGACAGTTACCATACTGAGTTCTGATATCCGAGGCTTTACGAGTATTTCAGAGCAATACCCCCCTGAAGAAATAGTCAGTCTGCTCAATGATTATCTGTCATTGATGGAAGATGCAATAACCAGCTATGGCGGTTCCATAGAAAAAATTGTCGGCGACGCAATCATCGCCGCTTTTTATCAAAACGATTCGGGCGAGAATAGCGCGGTCAGAGCCTGTATGGCTGCTCTGGCCATGCGACAGCGACTCGATGAATTCAACAGCAACAGGCAGAAACAGCAACGCTTCACTCTGGAAACAGGCATAGGCCTGGCGACAGGGGATGCAGTTCTTGGCTTTGCCGGCACAACAGCCAGAAGACGCGAATTTTTTCTACTCGG
>CAZPCO010000422.1:0-3433 GCA_964585025.1 uncultured bacterium
ACGACCCCGCAGCCGACCAGAATAATTCCGAACCATTCTCTGGATGAAGGCCGCTCTCCGAGAAAAATGGTGGCAAATACTGCAACCAGCACCAGGCTTAACTTGTCTACCGGCGCGACTTTTGATGCTTCCCCCTGTTGCAGGGCACGAAAGTAACAGACCCAGGAGGCACCGGTTGCCAGCCCGGAAAGAAACAGAAATAACCAGTTTTTACCGGACAACAACGATATATCCTGCAATTTTCCGGTGGCTTTAACGAAAAAAAAGAGAACAATTAAGATAAAAACAGTACGTATAAGGGTTGCAAAATCTGAATCGATACCATCTATGCCGATCTTGGCAAAAATGGCGGTCAGAGCCGCAAAACAGGCCGAGCCCAGTGCCCAGAAAAACCATGTAGGATTTGAAGTCAGCATCTACGATTACTTCCCATTTCGATCGTCAATAAGCGTTTTGATTGCTGCTTCGGCGGTGCCAAGACGTATGAGTTCATCCATTTCTTCCATGAGGCTGCTGCGGTTGATTTTGGGAATAATCGCCTTGATGCTTTCGACGGCAGCCGGACGCATGCTGAATTCTTCGACTCCCAGACCCAGCAATGCCAGAAAACCGGCCGGATCAGATGCCATTTCGCCGCAGACTCCGACCTTGATTTCAAGTCTTTGCGCCTCTTTGATACAGGTGCTGAGAAACCTGAGAAACGCCGGGCACATGTGACCGGCAAGACCTGCCAGCTTTTCGTTGGTGCGGTCGATGGCATAGAAAAACTGCAGCAGATCGTTAGTGCCAAGACTGATATATCTGGTATACCTGCTGATTTCCTCGAGCATAAAAACTGCCGAGGGCACTTCCAGCATGATTCCCCATTCCGGAATTTTAGCAGGCTTAAGCTCATCGACTACCTGGCGATAAATTTCGTCAAGAGCTGCAAGCTCGGCCGGCACCGAAACCATCGGAAAAATTATGCGACAATTGCCGTGCTGCGCAGCCTTGATCATGGCACGCAACTGCGGAATCAGAATATCGTGGCGAGACAACGAAAAACGTACCGATCGGAAACCCATCGCCGGGTTTTCTTCGCGGGCCAGAGGCACATAGCGCAAGGGTTTGTCGGATCCGATGTCGATGCTGCGCAACACTGACTGTTCTGGAGCCGCCCTGACCACTTTTGCATAAATGTCACTCTGAAATTTTTCGGAAGGCAGATCCATGCTTTCCATGAAAATGAATTCGCTTCTGAAGAGACCAATTCGTTTGACATCGAGCCTTTTCAGCAGCACCAGCTCTTCGGTGCGGGCAACGTTGACACCGATATTGACCTTGAATCCGTCGGCAGTGGTATCTGAAAGCGGCTGATCGCTGTCACGCCTTTTCAAACCGGCCTTGAAAGCCTTGACTTCTTTCTCGTCAGGATTCAACAGCACCCGGCATCCTTTTCGGGTATCGATAAGCACCGGGTCACCGGTACGGGCAACCAGCGAGAGGTTTGTCAGACCAAAAACCGATGGAATACCCAATGCTCCGGCCAGAATCGCGACATGAGAAGTAGCTCCGCCGGTATCGAGGCAGACTCCCTTGAGTTCGCCGCGGGCAAAATCGAGAATTTCGCTCGGAGTAACTTCCTGGGCGATCAGAACGTATGGCTCGTTGCCGATTTCAGCTGCCGGGCCTTCGAGGCCCATCAGATGCCGCAGCAGACGGTCGCCGACATCTTTGATGTCGATAGCCCTTTCACGCAGATAAGGATCTTCGATAGCGGCGAAAATGCTATGCAGTCTGTCGACCGTATCTCTGACGATGCTTTCGACATTCACCTTCTCTTTTTTGAGCCGGGCGATCATCTGCGGCTTGAACTGCGGATCTTCGAGCATCAGCAGATGCGAATCGAAAATAGCGGCATATTTTTCGCCGTGGCGTTCTTCGGCACGCTTACGAAAACCCTGAATGTCTGAAGCAGTCATTTTGACCGCCGCTTCAAGCCTTTCGAGCTCGAAGGGTACCTGCTCTTCATCAATCGGGGTGCGTTTGACCTCTATGCGTTTCCTGAACACATAGCTACGGGCCAGACAAGTGCCGCTCGAGCCGACAATACCTGTCAGCACCACTGATTGTTTCTGCAGTTTTTCTGACATTTCAGGCCATTTCCTCACCGAAACCGCTGTCGATAAGCGAGGCAATCGCGTCGACCGCTTCGATTTCATCGCTGCCGTCGGCAGTGATAGTAACCTTCTGGCCGGGCCCGGCAGCGAGCATCATGACGCCGAGAATGCTTTTGGCATTGATCTCGGTGTCTTCCTTGATCAGCTGAATTTCCGATTCAAACTTACCGGCCAGCTTGACTACGAGGGATGCCGGGCGCGCATGCAAACCCAGCTTGTTTCTGATTTCAACTTCTTTTCGCTTCATGCTTAGTCCTTAGATCAGAATTCCCCAGTGGTATAGCACCAGGGCAAAAACCATCAACAGAAAGGAGATCAGCAGCACGTCGACTCTGGCACGGTAGGCAACCGTTCCCACGGCAACCAGCAGCAGAGCTCCAAAACCCTGAACAACCTTTTCGCCGAAATAGAAATACTCGAGTGGCAGATTGGTCAACAAAAACGGTGTATGCACATTCACATGGTTGGGTATCAGGTAGGCGAGCAACACCATCGTTCCAAGGCGCAGACTCTGTCGAATCTGCGGAAACTGGAACTGACGCAGCGATCTGATAACATGTGTTCCTTCACGGTAACCCCAGAAAATGCCGGCAAACCTGAAATAGAGATGCGGCAGGTTGTAAAGTGCCAGAAAAATCAGCGGGGTCAGCAAAAAGTTTCCGAAGGCAAAAAGCAGCGCTACGACTGCGACAAATGGGCGCCAGCTGTCCCAGAAAAGGCCGTCACCGATGGCCGCACATGCCGTCATCAGGCCTTCCTTGGTGTCGTGAATGACTTCTTCGCCGATTTCACCACGACTGAGCCGCTCTTCAAGAGCCAGGGTAACCCCCATGACCACTGATGCAAAATACGGATTGGTATTGAAATACTCAAGATGCCGCATATAAGCTGCTTCTCTGGCCGGCCCCGGCTCATGCAGCTGATCGATGCCAGGCCGTATCGCATAAAGAAACCCCATACTCATCATGCCCCGGTAATTCCAGGAAGATTGCAGGAAAAAGCTTCTGAAAGCAATGCGGGCAAGCAGGAGACGAGGCAGAGTTCTCACTTTTTCACCCCCATTGGCCGATTACGATACATGACGAAAAGTGCGGCCCCCAGCCCCAGCCACAATTTGGCCGGCAGCAGAGTAAAAGCGATGACTCCACCTACGAAATACCTGATTTCTTCACGGCTTTTCAGAACCATGCTTGCCAGCACAGAAAAGCCGATAGCCGGCAGCAGACCCTGAACCACGATAAAACCGCTGCCATGTTTGAAGCTGAGCGTCTGGG
>CAZPCO010000423.1:0-3415 GCA_964585025.1 uncultured bacterium
CGGCGGAAAAGGCATCGGTTTCTTCCAGATCGGCGGCGGCATTGCGGGCGATTTTCCGATCTGTGTCGTGCCAATGCTCTATCAGGATCTTGAAAGAACCGATACCCCGTTCTGGAGCTACTTTTGCCAGATTTCTGATTCTACGACCAGCTATGGTTCTTATTCCGGTGCGGTTCCGAACGAAAAAATCACCTGGGGTAAGCTTGATATCAACACTCCGAAGTTCATCGTCGAATCAGACGCGACCATTGTCGCACCACTGATTTTCGCCTGGATTCTCGGCTGGTAACGAGTGAGCCTTTCTTGCCACGGATGAACATAGATTGACACAGATAGCAGGCCTGGACCAAGAGTTGTTGCAAGCCTGATAAAACCGTCAGTGGCGAAGTTCTAGAAGCTCATATAAAGGGAAGGTCCGCGACCTTCCCTTTATTTCTGTACGTTCGATAAACTGCAGCCGGGCGGCGCCCTTCAACATTCTGATCGTTGCCGGGCACACTATGATGCCGGTTTCGGCTGCCTTTTCAGCTTTGGCTTTAAGGCGCGAGGCAAGGTTGACCGGGTTGCCGATGACCGTGAAGTCGAGTTTGCCGTGCTTTGAACCGATTTTGCCTGAGACTGCGGGCCCGGAAGCGACTCCGGCCATTATTCTGAAACGGCTGCGGTTGCGCAGGCTGGCTCCTATTTCAAGGGCGGCGCGGCACGCTGACGAGACATGGAAATTGTCGTCAGCCCGGCAACTTTTAGATTGTCTGAAGACGAGCATCAGGGTGTCGCCGACCAGTTTGTCGATGTTGCCCTGATGCCGAACGGCGATCTCCGCGGCTGTGTCAATCAGAATGCCGATTTCCCTGGTTATCGCTTCCGGTGACTCCTGGCTGCGAAACTCTTTGAATCCTGCAAATGAGATGAAAAGGACGCTGACTTCCAGACGTTCTCCGCCTGGTTGCAGACTGGTGCCGCTTTCTGCCTCAACTTCCTGCATAACCTCAGCTGAAACATAACTGGTCAAGCGCTCTTTCTGCAGCAGGAAGGCTGTCATGCGGTTGAAGGCACCGGTAAGTGGTTCGAACTCATCGCCTGATCTGTAGGTGATTGTTCTGGTGTAGTCGCCGTTCCCTACACATTCGGCGGCGGTTTTCAGCAGCCTGATCGGCATAACCAGTGTCCGGCGCAGAAACATCACCAACACGAAAACTGTCAGCATGAAATACATGCAGACCAGAATTAGAAATGTGGCCCGGGAGCTGCCTTCGCTGTTCAGTGGCGTGGCTCTGATTATCAGGATGCAGTTCAGATGATGCAGATAGGTGGCGATGTGCAGGTTTTCCTTATCGGACCAGGCTGTGGTCGAACAGGTCTGCATGGTTTTTTCAGCTGCGTCCTTTACCGAATCGAAGTCGAAACTTCTACTGCAGAGAATCTGATTTCTTGAGGGAAGTTCTGATGGTGTGGCCACAGGAACGTAGCATTTTTGAACCCGATAAGCACCGTGTTGTTCATCAGCCATCAATCGTGGCTGGCTTCTGATCATTCCGGCCAGAAGTTGCCTGGCGTTGAATCTGATCAGGGCAAGGGCTTTAGGTTCAGCAAATCTGTTTTCACCTGTAAAAATCGGGAAAACGGCATAGAGAAAACCGGGATTTTTGACCGCCAGACACAGCAGGTTTCCTACTGTCTCCAGAATCAGTCCGATGCCTTTCGATTTGAAAGAGACAAGGCCGAGCAGGTTCTGGTCGCTTTCACCATCGGATCTGATTGGTTTCAGTGAATTTCGCAGGGCGATGAAGCCAAGTTCGGTGAGATCCTTTTCAAAATCGTCGAGTTTCTCTGCGTCGCCAACGGCAATAGTCTTTTCCTGATGTTCTTCGCTGTATACCGCCAGAGTGGCAGCGTTTACAGGCAGCCAGTTCTGCAGGAACTCAATGGCTTCAGAAAATGGCAAATTACCAAGGGTTGCGCTCAGCTCGGCAATTTTGCGTTCATGTGCATTCAGTGATGCCAGGATGGTGCGATTGATCTGATCAGCCTGCAGCTGGATATACTGGTTCATTTCAGCCTTGTTGAAGTCCTGCAGGAAACTCTGATACCAGGCTGCGGCAGCCAGAAAGGTTGAAAAAGGCAATGCAGAAGCCGCCAGCACGCTGATGAACAGTCGAGAGCCGATTCTCAGACTGCCGCCAAAACCGAAGAATTGAATTCTAAGCAGGATCAGTGTGGCGACCAGCACGAAAAGCAGAGCCGGAAACTTTGCCCGGGCAAGGATGTTGCGCATCGGGTGTTTAAGCGTTTCCGGGGGGGCAATGACTTTGAGGACCGGTATGTTTTTCGCAACTGCATCGAGATCGAATGGATAAAGGGTTCCCCGGGTAACAAGCCTGAGAAGGAAGTCTGCTGATGGCAGGGCCGTCAGATAGATTCCTTCACGGTCTTCATATTCATGCAGTTGTCTGTCGCTGAGTTTGTAGAGCCCACGCCAGCCCTGGCTGTCTGTGAATGCGGTGCGAACGAAGCCGGGTGTGGTACTCTGACTGCAGGCTTCTTTGAACAAGCGCCTGATTGAAAGGTCGCGCTCTCTGAACACTAGAATATGGCCACTGCTGATTGCAGACGTTCCTGGCGTCTGGAGGTAAAAAAGCAGTAACCGGCCAAGGGAAGGCTTGCCGGATATAGCTTCGATAACCCTTCCGGGCTTGAGTCTCAGGTCGCCAGGATTACACAGCAGGCTGCGCAGATAACTCCGGTTGCGCTGGCTCAACTGCCCGCTATTCTGGCGATCCTGCGAAGCTTTGTGCCCAAGCTCGCTGAGGAGACTTTTTAACATCGTTCGTGAAATCAGACCGAATTCTGCTTTCACCTCATCGTTGACGTAGGCATTAAAAGCATCGCTGCTGGCATTGTAACTGAAAACCGCAGCGGGGCCATATCCGAGTTGTTTTTTGATTGCTGTTGCCAGATGGTCAGCCGGGATGTTGGTAAAGTCAGGGTTTTTATGCAACATTATTCGTCGCATGCCCGTATCGAGTAATTTACTGAATTTGAGACTGTCACGGAAATCCTGCAGCTCACGACTCAGTTTTAATCTGACTTCCTGAGCCAGCTGTCGTTCATTTTCGCCGAGAATTACCTCTGTTGCGGCGGTCAGCAGAGTGAACGGCAGAATGATGAGAAACAGCCAGATGGCTAGAAGTCGCCATGGATTTGCCCGCAAAGAAGTCGTAAAGACTGTCGGCGTTTCATGCTGCATGTTTCAGCTCCCGCCAGGCATTTTCAGGGTTGGTCGAAGGGCAGAAAAGCATTTTCCCAGCCGCCAGACCGCAGGTTTCGCTGTCGGCAAATACTTTGCTGACAGTGCCGGTTCTGGTTAGAGACTCGAGAGTTTCAGCCCGCTGAACGACATCGCCGAGTAGAAAAA
>CAZPCO010000424.1:0-3401 GCA_964585025.1 uncultured bacterium
AACAGAAGGCCTGTAAACGGCCACTTTCAATTCGTTAAAGCCTTTTCGATTGAGTCGTCGGATAGCTGTCAGACCTCAGTATATTATAATGCACTGCTTCGCCAATTAATGGTGTGGCAAACAGTTAAATGCGACTGTGTCGCTTGCCTTCGCGGATTTGGAACGCCGGTGAAAAGGGGGCTGTTTTGAAAATGTTTTGCAGGAGCATTTTATATATTAAATCTCTTTTGGTGGAGAACTAAGTTGGAAATCTGACCAAAATTGGGTTTTATTCAAATACGTGTTATAATTGCTTTCGTTAAGGGATAGGGCAACCTGAGTAAAATTTGCGGGCATTCGTAGAAGGCAGGGAGCTGGAGAAAACGTGCAATCAATATTAGACGCTGCAAATAAATATAAGATTCTCTTCATTTTGCTGCTTTTTTGTGCTGCTTTTGGCATGGCTAAAGGCGAGCCAACAAAGATTCAAATTGGCATGTATGTAGTAGACGTTGCACATCTCGACATTAAGGAATCAGAATTTTTTGCTGATTTTTATATCTGGTACAAAGCTCCGCAAAATGCCTCCTGGGCTCCGGATTCCATTGAATTCATGAATGGAAAGATTGAGAATGCTACTGTTCCAACGATTTCAATAGATGCGAGTGGAAATAAAATGTGGTCACAAAGGTTGAAAGGCCAATTCAGAGGGCATTTTCTTCTGCATCCTTATCCTTTCGATGCTCAGATACTGCCAATCAATATCGAAGACTCTGAACAACAGGTAGACAAGATAGTTTTCATGCCTTCTCTCGAATCAGGAAAAAATTATGATTCATGGCTCGAGCCAGAAATGAATGTTCCCGACTGGAAAAAGAACGGCGCCGAATGCTCCGTAGATGTTCATGAGTATCAGACTGACTTTGGAGTCGGAAAGGCGCAAACTTCCCGCTATTCGAGACTGACCTTCAATTTACACTTACAGCGCCTTTTTATGCCGCATCTGATTAAATTCATTCTGCCATTGATAATTATCGCAGGCATGGCTTATATGGTTTTCTATATAAATGCCAGCGAATTTGAAACGCAATGTGCCATCTGCGTTACTGCCCTTCTTTCTGCAGTTGCCTTACATATTTCTCAAGCTGATGCCCTTCCGGCTGTAGGTTATCTGGTAATGTCAGATAAAATTTTCATTCTATTCTATCTGGTTATTTTTTCTGCGCTGGTGCAGACGGTTATAAAGAATAATTATGCTAAAAAGCGCCGTTTCGATGTCGCGATTTATCTCGACAAGATTTTCCGCGTCTGGTATGTAGTTATATTGATCGCTGGAAACATGCTGGTATTTTTTCTGCGCTGAGGAGTCACTATGAAACCTATGCTTGATATCGCCAAAAGCTTGAATTTGCCTGCCTTGATCGGTATGGTGCATGTGAAAGCGCTTCCTGGCACTCCTTTCAATACAATGACAATGGATAAAATCGTCGAAATAGCTGTTTCTGAAGCTGAACAATTTCAAATAGCCGGTTTTGACGCAATCATTATCGAGAATATGCACGATCGCCCCTACCTGAAATGCAGTGTTGGTCCAGAAATCGTTGCAGGCATGACCAGGGTGGCTTCTGAGATAAAGAGGCGGGTCGGAAATGCATTCCCGGTTGGGATTCAGATTCTTGCTGGCGCCAACACCGAAGCTCTGGCGGTCGCTCATATAAGTGGCTGCGAGTTCATACGTGCTGAAGGATGCATTTTTGGACACGTAGCCGATGAAGGCTGGATAGAAGCATGCGCAGGTGAACTGTTAAGAGAACGCGCCCGGCTCGGTGCCGGAAGAGTTCGTATCTGGACAGATATCCAGAAGAAGCATTCAGCACATGCAGTGACCAGTGACATTTCTCTCGAAGATTGGGTGCACGGCGCCGAATTTTTTGGCATCGACGGCGTTATAATCACCGGCAGCGCAACTGGCAAGGCAGCGGCTAAGGATGAAGTTAAAAGAGCAAAAAAGGCTGGAAGGCTTCCGGTAATGGTTGGTTCCGGTATTACCCCGGCCAATGCACGCGAATATGCCTGTGCAGATGGCTGGATCATTGGCTCAAGCATCAAGTATGATGGTTACTGGGAGAACCCGCTTGATCCGGATCGTTTGAAAGAAATGGTAGCTGCAAGAAAAGAAATCATGAAAAAGTGATTTTGATATTTTTCTTGCACCACAAATACTTTTTCCGCTATATTTTTATTGAAAGAGGTTAATTCAATACTTTATCGACGATTTCTGAATATAGATAAGACCTACAACCGGTCGCAGAGAAATGTTGAATCGAGGAATATTCTATTCTTTCGAAATGGCCGCAGGCTGCCTTTGTTTACAGCCAACACCAGACAATCTTCATGCAGGCCAAGTTGCCATCTTTTATCCGCTTCTTTTCCCAAAAATGATAGCAAAAATTCAGATCCGGCGAAATATTCTTTTGCCTTCCAGGGCGTCGCAGTATCATTACAGTCGTGATTACTTACATTTAGCATTTTGAAAGGGTTCTCCAGAAACAGGGGGTATATGAACAACCATCTTCCAGAAATAAGAAAAACTCTCGATTTGATTGAGATTATTGAGAATAAATACAGGATCAAACCCAATAACGATGTCGATGATCCACTTTTATACTGTGGTGTTGCTGATTCGAATATAATCAGCCAGCTTGGCGAAGAAGTGGAGAAATTTTTTGGAAAACCATACAAACCTGCTGGAGAGGGGGCTTTTTTAAAGAATTTTTTCGATAAATTTATTCGCGAAGTGGGTGGAGCAAGAAAAGATCAAACCCTTTTCAAAAAGGAGATCACTGAAAGCGTGATCATGTATTGCGCTTTCTGGCCATGGGGTTCAAATCCGGTCAAAACATCGGTTCGCATAGGCCTGCTATGCTATGGTGCCGATGAAAGGGATTATTTTACCCGGGAATTGAAAGGCGAATTTTAGCCTTTTCAGGAGTGAATTTAAATGAATCAATTGAAAAAAAATCACTTTTATCTCATTGAAACCGCCAAAAAGCTCATTGCGATAAGGTTCAAAGAAAATCGGCATCATTTTGCCGCTGCGCTCAAATCAAAGTGTGGCAAGATATTTACCGGCCTGCAGATGAAGTCATCGATTTCAGGTGCTGAAATCTGTGCCGAAGCCGTAGCCCTGGCAGCAGCTGCCGAAGATGGTGTGACTGATATTGAATCAATCGTAGTTGTGAACCGCATTGGTGACATCATAGCACCATGTGGCACCTGCAGAGAATTGTTTCTTGACTATTGCCCCAAAGCTGAAATCATCATGCCAGGGCTTGGCGGTGGCAAAATCATGACCGCCCATGAACTGTTGCCGTTGCGAACAAGCCTGTTCAATGACGGAAAATGAAATTGTCGAGATTCCG
>CAZPCO010000425.1:0-2967 GCA_964585025.1 uncultured bacterium
CCAGGGCCTCGTCAGAAGCCGCATTCAGGGTTCTGGAGTTTACCTCGTCAAGAGCCCTGATTATCTGCACGGCTTCTTCAGATTTAAGGTGACCATCTCTACAGAGGTGATAGATAGGGTGGCTCATGTATGCAGCAATATATTCAGGCCATGATATGTGTTCGGATATCAGTGTCTTTTCCAGCGGCTGATACCTGAGAAGTGCAGAAAATGCCTTTCCGGCATCGAATTCGGGGTTCTGCGTTCTTTTCCAGGCAAGATACATGCTTACAATCTGCGCATCAGGATACCTGTAATAATCCCTTTCAGAATCGTAGAGCCACCGCTTCTTTTCAGCTTCAGTCAGACTCACCAGATCCAGAAAATCTTCGTATCTGATATCTAGCAGATCCATGACCCGTTTATCGAGACTGCTTCTCATATCTTCAGGCATTGCCGCAAAGTTATAGAAAAAATCACTGCTGCTGCTGTAATAATCATTAATGCTCTCAAAACCTTTGAACAGTTCGCAGAAATCCAGATATTTCTTTAGAGCCGGCAGATTCGGGGCTGTTTCTGAGGCAACCTCAGAATCGATCACCAGCTCCTTTTCTGGAAACAGCGGATAATCCTTTTCCCATGGGTCATCCTCGGGCTTCTGTCCACGCACGAATCTTTTGACCGATCTGGTGTGATTTGCATCGAACGCGAATCCTGGCCGGTAGTCGTCAGAAAGACCCATCGCCTCAAACGGAACCGTGAAATGCCGGCGAAACATCAGATAAATATTGCCTGCTGAGATCGCTGCCGCCAGCAGCAGCAGCAACACTACTGTAAGCACAACTCTTACGGCCATCCGGCACGAGAAATACCATCTGAGCCCTGCTCCTGGCAACCTTAACAAGCCTGAAATCAACCTGACAACAAAATTAAGAAACCTTTTCAGGAGATTTTTCATCACCGGCCCCCTCGATCAATATCAGAATTTCTGAGCTATCTAAACAGGCAAAAGTCATGACCCCGATGATCGGCAACAAATACAAAGCTAGGAGCGGCGCAGCCATGATAATTATCTGAACGAATTCCTTCCATGAGAAAAACTTGCTGGTCGGGCTGGAAGCAACACCATACGAAGCAAAGACCGACCCATCAGACATAAAAGAGCTGACGAACCCGGAAAGTGGCCCGCAAAAGCAAGAGACGAACAAAACAATCACCAGAGCCACTGACATGGTAGCCAGAAGCCCGACCAGTCGTCGCACGGCCTGCTCAGCCGCTGCTCTACGGTGAACTGATTCGGTTACAGCCTCGCAGAACCTGGTTGCACCTGCCAGGCGTTCAACCGCTGCCAGATCTTCGATCAATGTAGCTTTTTCAGTCACAGTAACCATCTCCCATTATTCCAGCAATTTTTTCCTTCACGCGTGCAAGTCTCGACATTACGGTTCCGATTTTTATGCCAAGCTGCCCGGCAATCTGTTCGTATGTGTAACCGGCTGCAAAACGCAAGGCAACTATCTCACGCTCATTGTCTGATAACTGCTGTAAAGCCTCCTTCAGCCTTTCAACACGTTGTTCCCGGGCGAATAAATCGACCAGTTCCGGTGCAATCCCCTGCTGGTCAAATTCATGAAAGTCAGCCATCAGTTTCAACTTTCGCCACCAGCTTTTCTTTTTATTGAGAGCGTCGTTGCGCACAACCCTTATCAACCAGTTTTTCTGATCAAAGGCCTCCTCAGTAAAACCCGGCTGCAAAAATGCTTTTAGAAAAGTGTTCTGAACGACATCCAGGCTTTCCTGAGGATTCAGAAGAATACTGAAAGCCACAGAAAAAACTATACCCTGATACTTTTTTATCAGGGCTTCAAATTCAGGTTGTCTAATCTGATGACTTTTCATTTTTTTACGTCAAATATAAAACAACGTCGGACTGAAAATATTCCCAATAATTTTCTGCAGAAAAAAATTACGGCTGCCAAAAAAATTGCCCAGCCGATCAGACCGCTGCCCATACAAAATTGAACAAAGTGCCCCTGAATGATCGGCAAAGAAGAAATCCATATTTTCTTCAGATTGTCAGCAAGATTATGATAAAATTGATTTTAGAGAGAATCCTGCAGCCTTGAATAAATAGAGAACAACTGAGTTAAAAACATGTTGAGTCGCTTCAACATGTAAAAGGCAGGAGGTAACTTGATGAAAAATCTTTTGGCGGCTATCCTGACATGCCTTTCATGTCTTCTCTGCTGCCACTGCGCAACTGCTCAGGCACCTTTTCAGGTGGGCGTGCTTTACTGGTCGATGAATATCCCCGGCCAGGTAGCAATGCGGGCAGGGCTTGAAGCCAGAGCCGCAGAAATAAACCGCGCTGCCGCTGCTTCCGGCACCAGACCGGTTGAATTGCTCTGCCAGGTTGCCGGTGACGGTGAAGAAGGCATTGAAAATCAGATAAAACAGATGAATGAGCTCATCGACCGGAAAGTCGATCTTCTCATCATCCAGCCAACCGATAATGTCGCACTCTCTGAAGGCCTGCTGAGGGCCAACAAAGAGAATATTCCGGTTGTGGCATATGATCAGTATATAAGTTCAGGCCGCCTGGCAGCTTTCAGAACCTCAGATAATTATCAGGCCGGCTGGTTGAACGGTGAATTTATTGCCTCCATCTTTTCTGAAGCAAAAGTTGTCAGACTGATCCTGGTTGACTATCCCAACGTTTCCTCAACCGTTGAGCGTCTGAACGGTTTTCTCGATGCCCTGGCCCAGGCAGGCGTTCAATGCCGAATTCTCCAGACATACCAGGCAGTTGAGCCTGTTGCCGGCAAGAAGACAGCCGAAAGAATTTTAAAAGATTTTCCCCAACCCAACAGCTTTGATGTCGTCTTTACCGTCAATGACGGTGGCGGGCTGGCTATAGCTGCAGCACTTCATGCAGCCGGTCGCACCGAGGTCATGCATGCGACCATAGATGGTGACCCGCACTCAATC
>CAZPCO010000425.1:2977-3398 GCA_964585025.1 uncultured bacterium
GATTCTGCTCAGTTCTGTGGCCCACTTGGCGCTGAAGCGATGCAGGCGGCCTATGATATTCTTCTCGGGAAAAAAGTACCTTATCATGCGCTGGTTCCTGTTTTTCCAATAACCCGCGAGACTTTGTCACAATATCCAGGCTGGGAAGGCCCGATCCCGGATAAACTTTCCAAAAGCTGGAAATCGCTGGGTAAAGAATGGTCTGGCAATTTAAATATCATCAAGGAATAACCTCAGAGAGCTATTCAAATCTGGTTTTAAGGATCACCATTTGCAGAGACGCGAATACAATTTACATTCGGTTGACCAGAAACTGGCAATCTTCATGGGTCTCAAGCTTCTGGCCGTGATGATTATCGTGCTGGTTGCTTCAAGCACTTTGTTCAGCCGCCAGGAGAAAGAATATAACGACAGGTTGTCG
>CAZPCO010000426.1:0-3390 GCA_964585025.1 uncultured bacterium
GCTTCTGGCGCGTGATCTTGGCAGGCGCCAGGATCTTCCATTTGCACCAAAATTGACTCTGCATGCGATGGAAATGATCCGCGGCCAGTTTGGTGAGAATTCCGAAGCTACCGACCTCATCGGCGACGGTTTTGCCGATTTTCGCACTCTGGCGCGGGTTCAGGACAGCGATGAAATCATAGTCAGCCGCGAAGTGAACGTTCTGCTCAAGGATGTGGTCAATTTTGACGAACTCGAAGTTCTTTCGGGTGAGCAGGGGCGCATGAATGCCTTCGTGGTTGGGAATTTTAAGGATACTACCGATCTGGTCAATGGTTTCGCCGGTGCCACCTCCTGGACAAAAATCATGATTCTGCGCATCCTCAAGAGCAGTATCGAGTCGGCAGAACCTGAACGATTGCAGGAATGGTATAAAGATGGCGACCCGGAAGTCAGATATCAGGTTATGGATGTTGTCGAACGGATCAGCCCTGACCGGGCCCGCAGTTTTGCAGAGAAAGCTGTTGCCGAAGAAACTGATTCAAAGGTGCTTTCGCGGGCAATTGCCGTTCTGGGCAAGGTTGGCGGCGAAGAACACATTGCTCTGCTCACTGAAAAACTTCGCTCTGGAGACCGTCGCGTCAAGGCCAATGCGGTCGAAGCTATGGAGGCGATCGGCGGCAAGCGGGTATACGAATTTCTCAATCTGCTGGTTGACGAACAGGATAATCGGGTCAAGGCCAACATTCTCATTGCTCTGGGCAAATACGGCGATTTAAAGGTTTTCGAACTGCTTTCGCGTATGATCAAAGATTCTGAGAGCAACATGCGCGCTTCGGCCGCCTATGCCCTGGGAAAACTTGGCATGGCACAAGGCGTCGAACCTCTGATCAATGCTCTTTCCGACAAAGATCCGATGGTGCGCCGCCAGGTGGTGGCCTCACTTACCGCGTTGAAAGCCGATCTTGACATAGAGATGTAACGACATACAAGGAGTCAGAAATGGATTTTCAGGAAGCCTATACCAAGGGGAGCGAGGCGCTGAAGCTTAATCTTCTCGATGATGCGCAGAAGTATTTCGAAGCAGCGCTCAAACTGAAGCCCAATGACATCTACACCATGAACAAACTGGCGATGGTGCTCAAGGACAAGGGCGATTTCGCCGGCGCCCGGGCACTGCTCGACGGTTCGTTGAAAGTTAAGAAGGAAGACCTTTACACCAACTATCTGCTCGGCAATACCTATCTTGAACAGGGCGATATCGACAAGGCCATTTCAACCCTGGAACAGACAGTCAAGATGAACCCGACCGACCGCTACGCCAGAAATTCTCTGGCGCTGGCTTATCGAATGAAGGGTGACTACGCCAGATGCGTCGAAATTCTCAAAAAGGCCCTCGAAGTCAATCCTTCCGACCTGTACAACAAATTGAGCCTGGCAACAGTGATGTTCGAACTCGGCGAATCGGCTGAAGCCGTAAAGCTGGCCGGCGAAATTCTTAAAAAAGAAGCCCAGAATACACAGGCCATGGTGCTGCTGGGTAGAGCCGCCATAGAAAAATGTGATTACCCTGCGGCGCAGGGCCATTTTAACCGGGTTCTTTCCATCGATGCCAACAACAGTGATGCCCATTATTATATCGGCCGTATCTGCCTGGAAACCTCGACTCTCGAAGAGGCCCGCGAGCATTTCAACTCGGCACTGGCGACCGCCGCCGATAAATGCTCGATTCTAAAAAATCTCGGTATGATCTACATGGATAAAGGCATGCAGGCACAGGCCGAAGAGCATTTCGCCATGGCGATCAACCTCGATTCCGAAGACGCCTTTACCCTCAGCAATATGGGAAAACTGCTGGTCATGCAGGCGCGCTACGATGACGGAATCAACTACCTGAAAAAGGCGATCGAAATTCAGCCCGACTATGCTTTTGCTTATTACAATCTGGCCAAAGCCTACCAGGATCGCCGCGATTTTCCGAATGCCATTTACAATCTCATGTTCGCTCTCAATTATGAACCCGACGATGTCTACGCCGTCAACGTTCTTGGGCGTATGTTTCTCGAAGTCGGCCTCAATGACAGGGCTTTGCGCACCTTCGAGCAGGTGCTCGACGAATATGATGCGAAAGACAAGTTTGCCATGCTCGGCAAGGCGGAAGCTCTCGAAGCCATGGGGCAATCTGAAAAGGCTCTCCTGGTGCTGTCGCATTTGCGAGAACTTGCACGCGGCGACAAAGCGATGCTCGAAAAAGTTGACGGGCGCATCAAAAAAATTCAGAAACGAGGCTGATCAAGGTGCTGAGAAGGTTTAACGTAAGAATTCCATCTGAATATGAGGAACCTTTACTGGGTCTGGCCGACCGTTTCGGAGTCGGCGTTTTTTCGAGCCCGCAGATTCGCGATGAAGGTGCCGGTGAGACTGACTTCGTCTATACCGGCGAGACTATCGTCAGTTTTGTGGCTTCGACTGTCGAACAGGTTGTTGTGGCAATTGAAGGGGCAATAAACGACTGGCTCAAAGATTTTTCCCTGCCGGCGACAGCTCTGACCTCAGAAGAATACAGCGACAACCAGGACTGGATGGCAGGATTCAGAGAGCATTTCAAGCCGATATGCGTCGGCAGTGGTATTGTTATCCGGCCCCCCGGGAAGCGCCGCTCCCCCAGGAGGAAAACCCTGCGACAACAACCATTCTGATCGATCCCGGCATGGCTTTTGGCACCGGCACCCATGAAACCACGCGACTTTGCCTCGAATTCATGACTGCGATCAACCCTGCGGGGCAGTTCTTTTTCGATCTTGGTGCAGGCAGCGGCATTCTTTCGTTTTATCTGATGAAACATGATGCTGCCGGCGGCGTTGCCATAGAAATAGAAGGTGCTGCCGTTGAAAATATGCGAAAAAATGCGGCTCTCAATGGTATTTCTGACCGGCTGCACATGATCTGTGCCGATCTTGGCAGATACAGGCCCGAAATACCGGCTGACGGCATCGTTGCCAATATCACTTCACCGGTGATTCTTGAGTATCTTCCGGTTTTTTCGCCCTGGGTTAAAAAGGGCGGCTGGGGCATCTTTTCGGGGGTTAACTCGACAAATGCACCGGCGGTAAAAGAAGCTTTTGCCCGTAATGGCTGGGTGAACCTCCAGGAAAAAACCGACGGCGACTGGCATGGCTTCTATCTGACCCGCGGCCAGTAATACAGAAAAACAGAAAACAAAAAACCCCGAACCTTATGGTTCGGGGTCTTTTTTACATCAGCTACTTCGAATTGCTCTGGCGAAGGAGAGTGATGTACTTGTTGTAAGCTTCACGGTAGTCATTCAGAGCGGTCTGAGTGTCAGTGCGAAGCAGGTTGGATCTGAGTTCCTCGTCGGGGTTTTCACTGCCACCGATGTTGGTAACCATG
>CAZPCO010000427.1:0-3384 GCA_964585025.1 uncultured bacterium
GAAGAACCAGAAGCTCGAGCAGTTCAGGTGGTCGCAGCGGCGGCGGGCGCTGTTCAGGCGGTGGGGGCGGCGCCAGCTGGTAGTGGGTCGGTCAAAGGTTCAATTGCCACTTGCCGGTTGCGGTTGATCGCTCGAGGGTGCATTCGCTTTCAACGTTGGCCTGATCACGGCGGCGGATTTTGATTTTGTCGTTCGACAGCCATTCGGCACTGACCGGCCCCCAGTCTTCAGATTCGTTGATGAACGCCTGCACGCCTGTGCCGTCGACGATGTCATAGACCTTGATGCGGTTGGGGCTATAACCGGCTTCGAGATCGATGTTCACGGTGACAAAACGTTTTCCATCGGGGCTGAATACTGGTTCAGCGTCGATCTCTAGCTGGCGCCCATCACGGGTGCTTATGAGAAGAGGATTGCCCCATTCCCAGCCGATTTGTTCCACGAGGTAGAAGGCGCGATTGTGCAGATAGCCTGCAAAGGTATTTTTAAGAAAGTTTTCGCCATCCACTGGCTGGTCTTCGACAGTGACGACATTGCCGTTATCGCAGGTGAGCAACAGCCGGTGCATATCGCGTTTGACTTTTCCATCGGCAGCTTTGATTGTCTTCATTTCTTCTGGCGTCGAGCAGGTCAGGGCACCAAAGACATATCCTTCCTTGCCATCCCATGAAATTCGGTTCCAGCGTGCTGTAACCTTGTCGATCGTAGTTTCTTCTTCAGAATACTGCAGAAATTTGACCTCGGTCATGTAGGGAATTACCGCGATTTTTTTGCCGGTGGTTTTTGGTTCTTCACGCAGAGAAGCTCCTGATGGAGCGGTCACGACAACAATGTCGTTTTCATTCTGTGAATATGCCTGCAGTGGCAGAAGACAGATAAATGCCAACAGAATAGTGATTATCCTCATAAAACCTCCTCAAACAGTATCGATGCAGGTGGCAGTCGATGCTCCCGACCTTTGCCATGTTACCATATAAAGCGAGGACTGCAAAAAGCTAAATCCTGCATCACCATTTCACGTTGAGCTGATAGAATGTTAGAATTGAATTCAAGAATCAAGATTACCCTCAGGAGGATCGCATGCACTTTTATGGAATCCTGTTTCTCGTGCTGGCGATTGTTGCCGGCATAATCTTGCGCGGTCATCTGCGCAATTCCTCGTTGCGCCGCTTTTTGAGCGGTAAAGTCATTTTCGGGGCATCCGAAAATACCGATGAAGAAAAGAAAAACAAATAGCGTTGCCGGAGGTTTAAAATGCTTTTCAGGAGGGTATGTAAAAAGTGCGGGGCCGCGATAGAAGTGCCGATACTGTATTCTTTCGCCGCTTTGCTGGCTGGCAGTGCGCTTGGCTGGCAGCTGGGGGTTCCCGATGAAGTCATCAGGCGAATGTCGCCGATGGTCATGGTGTTGTTGGTGAACAAGCCCGTTGCGGCTGTGGTTGGCGCTTACTTTGGTGTAATGTTTGTCCGGAACCATACTCCATGCCCGGCCTGCCATAAGGCAGCCGCTGAATCATAAAAGGAAAATACAAGCATGAACAAAAAGACCAGATTGTCGTTGCCCGGCCTGACCCGGTTTTTCCGGCGGCCCGCAGCTTATCTGATACTGGCCCTGTTTCTTACTGGCTGTTTCGCGCCGACAGTCACGCCTGCCGGCGCCGCCGAACCAGCTTCTCAACAGCCTGCAGAAGAATCGGGTGCCTCTGGATGGAACTGGCCAAATATAAAAGTTCCATCTCTTGGTTCGCTCAGCGTTAACCTGCCAGGTTCTCTCGCCTCGTTCTCTTTCAGCATGCCTGATCGGCAGATTATAAGCGAATCTCTCGCATCCGGAGCCATCATGGCGGCCCGTGAGATTGCCTCTGCCGCCTTCGATGCTGCCCGCAACGATCTCGAAAAGCATGCCACCTGGCATTACAAAGTGGTCGATCTCGACAATACCCTTTCTGCATCCCAGATTGAGCAGAAACTCACTGACCTCGGCAAAGAAACCTGGGAACTTGTTTCGCTGACCCCTCTGGCAAAGCAGACCCGCTACTATTTCAAGAAGCGTGGTATCTCGCTGCTGCGCGTTATTGCGCCGATGTTCACTCCCGACCGCTGAGTTATCGATCGCGGCTGACCAATAAGGCTTCTGCTGCTTAAGCATAAACAGGTTCTGCAGATGTATGGCTGTTGAGCCGGTTGCATCCTGGCCTTTGCAAAGGTTTTTACATCATATAGGTATTTGTTTTCAGATGAAAACTGCTTGCTCAGTCGAAAAAAGACCCGCCGGGGCTTTTGCCGCGGCGGGTCTGATTTTGAACGGGATTACCGGCGTCACTTCTCGGGTGGGATGGTGACGTCGAGGAGTTCGGCTTTGCCGTTTTCGAGTTTGTCGAGTGCCTGATCAAATTATTTATGGAATTTTTTCCTCATTAAGTTCAAATATGGTGAGAAATGTCTTTGTTTTTTGGTCTGAGTTTATTATAATTACATCAAAAATAGAGGTGAAATGCGGGTGAAACGAAAAACGGGGAAGGACTCTCAGAATTCTAGAAGAGAAAAATCTTACTGTCGTATTATAAATTTAAGAAAAAAAAGTAAAAAAAGTAACGGAAAAATTACCTCAAAAAACCCTCAAAATAATAATCGGTATTCTTTGGCAGTAATGGGTGAAGTAAAAGCGGGTAAATCATCATTTTTGAATGCTTTGATTCGGGAAGAAGCCTTACCGTCAGATGTTTTGCAGTCCACATCCGCAATAATTGAGGTTTTTTATGCTCCAGTGCCGTTTGTGGAAATAACCTTTGGTGATGGTAGAAAGGTACGAGAATTTGATGATTTATCAACGCCTCATATCAATGAAGTGGTCGAATTTTTACGGATTATTGGTTGTGTCCCGGATTCAATGAGGCATTTGCCCGTTAATCAATTAAACCGCATTTTGATAAATGCCAGAAGAGGATGCTTTTTCCCTGAACAACCAGATGATATGGACAGGTTTCTCTCTGAGATTACAGTAGATAATCTCTACAACCTCGCTTCAGAAACTTTTTTTCAATCTGTAAAGAATTATCTTTGGGAATATAAAGATTTGTCCAAGATTCCGGTAAAAATTGTTTTTGGTACACCACAAATGAGTGAAAACCTTGATTTAACGATTATTGATACGCCCGGTGTAAATGCTCTTGGTGGAATTCAGGATGATACTTTAAATTGTCTCGGGATAGCCGATTTTATTATGTTTATTCATCCTCTAAAACCAATTGAGTCGAAAACCCTTAAAGAATTTGTTGAATTAATTAAACCAGACGTTGTGATTGTATCTGTTGGAAAAAAACCAAGTACCGATGCATCAAATAAATATAGAAATTATTCTGATAATGTTTGGTCAACGAGATGG
>CAZPCO010000428.1:0-3378 GCA_964585025.1 uncultured bacterium
GATGCAGATTAACACCACTCTTCAGAGTGGCCTCAAACAATACAATAACAAGAGAAACGAGTTTTTGATTTATCCGGAGTAATATGCACAACAGAGGCATGTCGATGGTCGAAATCATGATCGGGGTCATATTGCTGGCCCTGATAGTCGTGCCCTCCCTCAATGTCATTATCAGCCAGACTCAAACGGTGACGGCGACTCGCGATCATTCTCAGGCGGCGTTTGTTGCCCAGAAAATCCAGGAAACGTGCCGCTCATACAGCTTTGACATGATCGAAGCCGAACAATATGCATCAGATGCCGCCAGACAAAAGAAGACTTTTGAATGGAAGCTGAAAAATGACGATGAACTGCGTAAGCAGGTCATTAATGGCATCGAGTACATTGTCGATCCTGACAAAACAGCCATAGATCCAGTTCCAAATCAGTTTGCCACTGGAAACCCTGCCCCAACCGTCTATCTCTTTAAGTTTTCGATCACTTATGTGGGTAAAGACAAGCGCGATCACCGCCTCGATATAGCGACCGCAATCGCCCAAAGGGAATAATCATGCAGAGAGGGTCTAAAAGAGGAACGACAATCATCGAGCTCATGATGGGCCTGATAATCCTGACCCTGATTCTGACCGCGCTCTGGCGTGTTTATTCGAGCAGCCAGCGCCAGGCTCGCGAAATCCTGGCCAATCACACTATCAACGACGAAATCGACCGTACTCTGCTCAAAATCACCGATGATGTCCGCGAATCCAACTATATATTCGACAATTTCCCGCCGGCGGTTCCGCCGACCTCGGTTGCCGGTCTGAAAACTTCCGACACCGCCAATCAGCTTAAATTCATGAAGGTTCTCTACGACTTTTCCAAAGACCCGATCGACCTTCCTGCCGGCGAAGTAAACTACGTGCAGCACGAGGTCAGGTATTTCGTCGAAAAGGAAGACGATGCTGATCCCGACAGCCTCTGGACTCTCTGCCGTGAAATGATTCCCTACAACAGCAAAAAGGAAAAAGTAGAGTCAGAAATGACTGTCTACCCGATTTTAAAGGGTATCAAGGAATGCATTTTTTATCGCGTCAAAGACCCGGACGCTTCCCGATCAGGAAACGTTTATATCAGACTCAGACTTGCACGCAGTGAAGAAGGCCCGGAAGCCGGAAAATATGCGAACGAAATCGTCGTCACAGTCAGGGAAAGGGGGGCAAACCCGGAATGAAAAGCTGCAGATTCATGCGCAAAGGTTCTGCGATCATAACCGCGATCGGAATGGGCATTGTTCTGATGGTCATCATCGCTGCGGTTCACACTTTTTCATCATACCGAATGCAGACGACCATCCAGGAGAGTCGCAGAGTCAAAGCTCTGGCTCTGGCTGAAGCAGGCCTTGAACTCGCAATAGGCGAGCTGTTCAATAATTCGGGCTTCGTCACCCACAAACTGTCGAACGATTTTAAATGGCTGGGAGCCGAAGCAAGAAAAACTACCCTCAAAGATGTTCCTGCCCATGGTTTCAAGATCGATGCATCGAATTCAGGCACCATCTGCGGCGCACTCGGCGACGGCAAATTCAGGGTCAAGGTTGGTTGGATTCCCTATAAAGATGACCCAAAAACCAAAAACCTCGATGAAAGTCTAAGTTACGTAAGAATCGAATCGCTGGGCATTTACGACACGACCGTCCGGCGTGTCGATGCGGTAATCAA
The DNA here is from genome assembly GCA_964585025.1 of uncultured bacterium. Classification (GTDB taxonomy): domain Bacteria; phylum Muiribacteriota; class Ozemobacteria; order Ozemobacterales; family Ozemobacteraceae; genus Rifleibacterium. The sequence goes on from CAZPCO010000428.1 coordinate 1,701, forward strand.
TCGCAGGTTTCCGGCCCGCGAGTTTCTCATGTATGATGGCGGATTTCTGTCGATGGTTTTCGGCCAGACGAACAAATCGAACAAGAACGTCTTCTCGACCGGGCACCTTTATGGGCACAAAGGCATAGAAATCGGCCGTATTCTGATGTCGAAGCATGTTCCTGCGACGCCTGGCACAACACAGGAACTCGATGACATGAACGCCATTATCAGTGGTGCCGGCGGAATTTTTATCTACAGCCCGATCAAGGCAAAATTCAGGGAAAGACGCGGCGTAAATGCCCTCACCACTGAATTGCCTACTAATACAACCTTTCCAACCAACGGAACTTACGACAACCCGGCTGATATCCCTTATGGGGCATATCCCAAGGAAATTGAAGGCACAACGCCGGCATTCCCCGATAATCTGAAACCCTGGATCAAGGACAAACATTCCGGCATGTCGATTCCGCCAAGAGAACCGCCATTTGAACAATACAAGGCTGAGGCAAAATCCGGAAAAGGCCTTTATATAGCAGCCAATGACGGAAGTGCGGTCAGCGTCAAATACCGCATGCCCTCCGGCTGGACAAAAAATGGAGCCAATTCTCTCGATGTCGCCTATCTGGACTTTGGCAGCAATATCCGCGAAAGTAAAGTAAATGTTCCGGAAAACGGGGTTATTTATTCCGAAAAGGACATTGTTATCAAGGGAAACCCTCCCAAAGACGTCAGCATTGTCAGTGCCCAGAATGTTTTTGTCGCAGGCGATTTCAATCAGCGTGGCGACCGCACCACTGTCGATGGCTATTATGGCTTTCCCCAGGATTACGATTCACTCAAAAACGCCCTGACAGCCAATGATTACTCGGAAACCGTCAAGGCCCTTTTCAGGGATGATGTCAACAAAACCGCCTTCAAGAACCATGTCGCAGCGACCGTTGTTGCCAGAGAGCGTATTGTTTACGACTATCGCAGTCCGGTCGACTGTTTTGAAAACGAGATTTTCCCCTTTATGAAATACAAGCTGGCCGAAAAAATTTCTGACGAATCGACAGCGGCCAGCAACTGTCTCGAACGCAATCAAAGCGGTGTCATCGAGGCCAAAGCCACGGTCGAGGAATTCGAGGCAGATCTCGACAGCTATTTTAACGAATTTCCGATTAACGATGCCGCCCAGAACAGTCTGAAAACAGACCTGAAGCAGGCCTATGAAGACAATTCCGGCAAGTTTGACTTCAAAAAATTCGATGACGCCTGTCTCAAGGTCTGGGGAGCCTATGCAAAGAACTACGAAAGCGATACGGCCGGCGAACGCGGCGCAGTCAGCACCGATGCCAGAACGACAACTTATGGTGTATACCAGCTGCTGAACAAGTTGCGTGGCAAGATGGGCATCACCGACCCGAACAGTGATGTCGAACCGGATGCGGTTACCGACAAGGCGGGCGACTACCTGTTCTTCCCGGAAATGACCACCAATGCCATGTTCATATCATGTGGAGAACAGAACAATGTTTTCTATGCCGGTCCCGATGTGCAGAAATATTACAATAAAATCGGTTTGAACGGCAGCAAAGACTATGGAATCAATCATTCGAAAACGACCCACTTTCTGCACCGGGTTTATGGTTCTGAATTGTATATGAGGCTGGTTGCTGTGCTCTGTTTTTGGTTGGTGTTGTTGTGGGGGGGG
>CAZPCO010000429.1:0-3377 GCA_964585025.1 uncultured bacterium
TGGCGAGTTTGCGCATGTATGAGACACACATGTTTTCCATGGCTTTGCCATCGAGCAAGGCTTCAGCGAAATCGCGGCATGAATCGTAACCACAGCTGCCGCAATTCAACTCGTCACGGGAACTGGTTTTGCCGACGCGCTGTAATGCAGCTCTGATCAGGTTTTCTGGCCGCGGTAGCCTTTTTATGGCCGGGATGCTGAGTTTCGCAGATACATCTATTTCGTCAGCATCATGCAGCTCCGAGGCTATGGCGGCTACCGCGCTGACTATACGGTCGCGCTTCAGTATCGTCGCCTCTTTTCTCTTCATGACCGGGCCATTTACACAGCCACCGGCGCAGGCAAGCAGTTCGACGAAAATCTGCCGGCCGGCCGGCAGTTCCTTCAATTCATGCAATGCAGTCACAATACCTTCAACCCCGGAAAAACACATAAACTCGACATTTTCTTTTTGCAGGCCAGATCTGATGCCACTTATCATGCCCCCATCCACAGGATATAAACCACCTTCACCTGCGTTGTATGGGAAAAAATTTACCGACTCGTCAACCGGAATAAGCTTTGGATCTATCGACTTTTCTGCAAACCATTCATGCAGATTTTCAAAAGTCAGAGCGCTGGAAATGGCTTCATTGAACCTTTCAGACTCAACCTTTTTTGCAATGCATGGACCGGCGAAAACAACTGAACAGCTTTCCCCACGCAAAGATTTCAAAAAGCGCGTATGAGCGACCAGTGGCGAAGCAACCTCAGTTAAATATTTTCCATATTCAGGGTAATATTTGCATACCAGATCTACAGCTACAGGGCAGGCAGTAGATAAAAACAAACCCTGCCCTGAATGGTCTATCAATTTTGCTACAGCCTCCGAGACAAGCTGTGCACCGATCGCAGTCTCTGCAACTTCGCCAAAACCAAGTTGTTTGATAGCCGCAATCAGCTGGGAAGCATGCAACCCTTTAAACTCAACCCGCCATGATGGAGCCAGAGAAAGAATAACGTCACGGCCGAGATCGAAAAGTTGCTGAACGGTCGAAACGTCGTTGCGAACCTTTTTTGCCCCCACCGGACAAACATTAACGCAGCGACCGCAGTGTATGCACAATTCATCGACTATACCGGCGCTGTTGTCTTCGATCTTGATGGCCTTAACCGGGCATTCACGAACACATTTATAACAGTCACGGCAATCTGCTTTGCGCGTAAAAATCGGCTTAAGCTGGTTCATCTTTGCCTTCACCGCCTTTGAAAAGATGATCGAGAATCTCGACAACCGATTGCGGCGCCACTCTTTCGAAAGTCTTCTGGTCTATTATGATTACCGGAGCAGCCTTGCACCTGTTCGTGCACAGGCAACCCCTGAACGAAACACTTGCTTTCAGGCCATTTCTTTCGAGATAGTCACCTACTATTTCAACGCTGCTGTTGTTACCACGGGTGTAACAGGCACTGCCCATGCACATGACAATTTCATGAACTTCAGAACCCGATTCAGCTTTCTTTTTGTCCTGATCCATATACCCCCCTGCCCCGATGATTGCCGGCCCGCAAATTTACCCTGATACAGAGCTTGAATGTTCATTAAACCGATATCCACGAAAATCCCGACAATGCCTTACCGAGCCGTATGGTGAATTTTTTCACAATTTCACCTGCTTTTATTATATCACATAGTGATTTTTTTCACAACCATCTTTAATTAAATTTCCAGACAAACCTAACTTTCTCGCATTGTAATGCTGTTTGGAAGCGGTCAGGCGTTGTCTTATCGAAGCCTGCTATGAGCTTCATTCCCCTTGCAAGTATGTACGCATAATCCGCCAGATTCGACAGGAGTCACCTCATCCTATTATCCAGCACATGGTATCAACAGAATCCTGATCCTGGTCGTTCAGAAAAAAGTGGCAAGCATTGCGATTGAAGGAAACAGAACAATGCAGCAACTGACCGGGTGAAATTTTATTTCCGGAAGAAAAGCTTGCATTGCCCTGAGTTCAGTTTCGTAAAGTCGTCATAACTCAATAGTTATGAGAGCCTTAAGCTGGTTTAGACAGCCTTAATAATTTCTGCCGTTGAGGCGCATGAAAACGGGGTGATCAGAATTGATCCGCGATTCCAGCATCGATGTATTCCCTGCTGTTTCAGTGTGTCCAGTCCAGAACTTTTATCTCATCCGAAACATTATCTTTCACTGACTTCTCGATCTGCTGAAAATGCGGGCAGGCAAAGCCAATAGGGTTACCGTTTTTCATACAGCTGGCAAAGGCAATGACACTGGCACCACGCTCTATCATCATCTTAACGCGCTGCAAAACCCTTTTTCCGGGGCAGCCGCCGCAGGAAACAAAACCGACAATCTCACCCGGCCCGGTTTCTGCAAAAGCGCCTTTTCCGAGAGCCGAAAATTTGAAATCGACGGTGCCGGGGCACATGTCTTCTGTCTGTTGACAGCGGATTATTCCAACCTTCTTCATAGTTTTTCTCCGGTATTCGACCTACAATTAGCACTACATTTTCCTGAGTAGACGAAGATTTACAAAATATCGTTCAATTTGCATGCTCTATAATAATCCACCACCGGGTATTTTACATCAGACATTGCTGTTCTATTCTGAACAAAAGTATCCGAGCAAATACACGAGTGGTATTATGATGCAAGCGAATTTTAATATTACTGATAGCATCCAGGAGAAATATTACCATGCAAACCCATCCCAATCTTTCCATGGATTATCTGCCGGTAATCGTTCGCGAAGACAGTTTGATCAGTTCATTAACTGTCATTTTATGCTGTGCACTGACCATCGGCTCTATCACATATATGGGAATATTTTTCAAATGGCATGTCAGTGATTTTATGTTCATCACCATTCTGACTTCCTTGTTTCTCGCATTTTTTCTTGGGCTTTTTTACCGAAAAATCGACCTTTACCTCAATACCAGAATGGTGAAATGGGAGTCGGCCCGCTGGCCGCTGCTGAAAATTAAATGGGAGCAACCTTTCAGCAGCTATAAATATCTGGTGATCGAAGAAACCACCCCTTCTCTCGATGGCCCTGAACTTCTCTACTTCAAGCCAGATCGGCTGACATTAATCAGAAGGGGCAAATATGATAATATTGAATCAAGAATACTGCACATAATGCTGTATCATTCTACCGAACCTGAGAAATATTCAATTTCACTTGCATGCTTCGAATTTTCAGAAGCCGGCCAGGCCCAACAGTATCTGTATTCGGCGCACACCCTGCTTGGTCTGCCGACAGCGGTTCTTAAAAACGGCAATCTGGAAGAAACCAGATAAATGACTGATGCACAATGGGGCCGCCCGTTTGGGCGACCCCGCTTTACTTCTCTATCTGTCGGTCAGTTGGTTG
>CAZPCO010000430.1:0-3368 GCA_964585025.1 uncultured bacterium
CGGCCTTGCATCATCTGGCGAATCTGGATGGCTCTGGTGAGTTCAGCCATGTCGGGGTTATCTCGCCCGGGAGGCATGATAGCGTTGTTGATGATGTCGTTAGCCTGTTGAATCGTTCTTCTCGGGTCACTGCCGGAAGTGTCGAGCATTGGTCTGCTGCTGCCCTGACTCTGCATGTAGCGATATTTCTCGATCGGCTGCATGTTGAGAACACCTTCTGCAGGTCTGATCAGGCGTTCAGCTGTGCCATTGTCGATGGTATTGGCTTTGCTTTGATCATTTTGCGCGAGATCGGCGCGGCGTACGGAACTGGTTTCTTCTGTGCCGGTATCGGGATTGTTTATGTTTGCTGACCCAATATTGCGGTACGCTGCCAGATTGGAAATGTTCATGCCTGCCTGTCCTTGTTTATCGATGTCTGTTTAAAGTTATCGGCATACGTCAGGCAAAAGCTTACAGCTCAGGTCATGCAAAATTTCGCGGCGAAGCACGACCCGTTGTGCTAAGATATCGAAAATTTCGATTCGAGGTTAATCATGCCTGAAGTAACTGATTTTGCCAGACAGCTCATTGATTTCTGTTATGCCAGTCCAACCGCTTTTCATGCGGTTACTTCAACCAGACAGCTTCTTGAAAAGCATAAGTTTCAGCAGCTGAACGAAGGCGATGACTGGAAGATCAAAGCCGGCGGGCGTTATTTCACGGTCAGAAATGATTCGGCTCTGCTGGCGTTCGTAGCTGGCAGCAAACCTGTTCAGACCGCCGGTTTCAGAATCGTTGGCGCACACACCGACTCGCCATGTTTCAGAATCAAACCCATGCCCGAAATGGTCGCCGAAGAAAAGTATCTCAAGCTGAACACTGAGGTTTACGGTGGCCCGATTCTCAGCACCTGGTTCGACCGGCCTCTGGCGATTGCCGGGCGGGTGGCCTGCCGCAGTCGGGAAGCTCTCAGCCCTTCGGTCAAGCTGGTGAATATACCCAGGCCGGTCTGCATAATACCGAACATCGCTATTCATATGAACCCCGATGCCAACAACGGTTTTGTTCCAAACAAGCAGACTGATCTTATTCCAATGCTGGGTCAGATCAGCCAGAAACTCGAAGAAAAGGGCTTTCTGCAGAATCTGCTGGCCGCCGAACTCAAAGTCAAAGCTGCTGATATTCTGGATTTCGACCTGTTTCTTTACGAATATGAAAAGGGAAGCGTCATCGGTGCCCGCGATGAATTCATTTCGGCCGGCCGCATCGATAATCTGGCTTCAGTTCTGGCTGGTATCAAGGCACTCTGCGACGCCGGCAAGCCTTTGGCGACCTGTGTCATGGCCTGTTTCGATCACGAAGAAGTCGGTAGTTCCACTCGTCAGGGCGCCGATTCGCAGATTCTGGCTGAATTACTCGAGCGGATCGTCATTGCTGGCGGCGGCGGCCGTGGCGAATACTTCAGGGCGCTGGCCCATTCTTTCATAGTTTCGGCAGACGGCGCGCACGCGGTTCATCCAAACATGGGAGGAAAGGCAGACCCGACTTCACGGCCGATGCTCAATGGCGGAGTGGTCATCAAGTTGAGCGCCAGCCGCAGCTATACTTCCGATGCTGTATCTGGAGCAGCTTTTCTGCAGGTCTGCGACAAGGCGGGCGTCAAAACCCAGCGATTCGTCAATCGTTCCGATATGCGTGGCGGTTCGACAATCGGGCCGATTTCATCGACGCATGTCAGCATTCCGTCAGTAGACGTTGGCATTCCGATGCTGGCCATGCATTCGATTCGCGAATTATGTGGAGTTGAAGACAATCTTTCGATGTACAAGGCATTGGCGGAATTTTACAAGAGTTGAGATCGATGCGGCCTATTCTGCGAAAAATATTCTATCTTGCCGGGGCAGTGATGGTCGGGGTTATACTCGCGATTGTTCTGCTGGTCAATGAAATGATCAACCGGCCTGTTTTAGCTGCTCCCGGTCGCCTGAGTTCTGGGGATTTCACAGAAATCAAGGCCAGAACCGACGATGGGGTCGATATTTACGCTATTCACTACCCCGGGGTTCCTGGGGCAGGAACAATTCTGCTCTGCCACGGCCATGGGGTTAACCTGATGCGCCTGGATGATATGGTCGGCTTTTTGCGCCGGGCCGGTTATGCCGTGATCATGCTCGATTTTCGGGCTCATGGCCGCAGTGGCGGCAAATACTGCACCGTCGGTCTCTACGAATGGAAGGATATCCGGGCAGTTCTTGACGCAGCACGAACAGCCGGTCTGCTTCCTGAAGGGTCACCTCTGGCTGCCTATGGCAGGTCGATGGGGGCTGCAACCCTGATCAATGGTGCCGAACATCTGTCGGAAATCAAAGCGTTCATTCTTGAGTCGAGCTTCGAGCGCCTGCGCAAAATCGCGGCCCGCGATGCCTGGAATCTGTTTTATCTTCCGGATACTTTTCTTACCGACGTGGTTTTCTGGGCGGTTCACCAGATTACCGGCATCGATTATGCCGGTAATGCTCCAGAAGACCGAACGGGTGGCTTCGGCAGCCGACCGGTATTTCTGATTCACGACGAAAAGGATGTGCGTGCCACCCGCGAAGCCTTTGATTCGTTGCATGGGCGGTTGCCGCAGGCTCAGACATGGGTGGTCGCGGGTGCCTGGCATGTTTGCGCTCATCATGAAAGCCCGGTGGAATTCGAAATGCGGTTTCTGGATTTTCTGCACCGTTCGGGGGTGCCTGGTCGTCAATAACTGAAACAGTCATACTTTTCTGGAAAGGTCGCACTACATGAACAAAATTCAACGCAAACTGATTCAAGCACGTCGCAAGCTTGCCTGGCGCAAAATCGAAGGGCTGATTTTTATGCTGCTTTTCGGCACAATTTTTGGCCTGGCCGGTTATCATATGGGTGTTTCCAATATGCTTGGCACCATAATGAAAACAGCTCATGATCTGCTTATGAACACCGTATTCTATATAATGGGAATTACGGTTCTAGCTGGAGCTTTGGGGAAAGTTCTGGTTGAATTCGGAGTCATCAGGCTTATGGAAATGCTGCTGGCACCTCTGATGCGTCCAATGTTCAATCTGCCAGGGGTTGCGGCTCTTGGCGGGCTGATGACTTTTTTTTCCGATAATCCTGCCATCATCACTCTGGCAAACGATCGCAACTTCCGCAGTTATTTCAAAAAATACGAACTGGTGTCGTTAACCAATTTTGGCACGGCTTTTGGCATGGGGTTGATCGTCATTACCTTCATGGTCGGCAAAGGATTTGGTTCGGCAGCCCTGGTGGGGCTTGCCGGAGCAGTATGTGGCGGTATCGTATCCACGCGTCTGATGCAAAAGATGGTCAGGCCATTGATCACAGAAGATGGCGCTGCC
>CAZPCO010000431.1:0-3350 GCA_964585025.1 uncultured bacterium
ACAGCTTAAAAGCAAGCTGTTTGGAGCCGCAGAAACAAACCGGGCTCTCATGCCTGCATGAAAGCCCGGTTTGTTTTTGACCTTACTGGCCCGCTGGCGGTAGAACCGGCGCGGAACTCGATGCTGTCAGCGGCGATGTAGCCGAAGCGACGGCCGCTGCGGGCTGATTGCATGATTCACAGCTGAAGGCACCATTGAGAATGCCGGCAACCTTTGCGCAATTGCCATCACGCAGCAACCAGCCCAGAATAAGCACAAACAGAAAGAGAAGAAGCCAGAGTTTCCATGGAGCCTTTTTCTCGGCGAACGGATCGTCAAAAGATCTGAATGCGCCTTTCGGCAGTTCTGCCATGCCGGTCAGAGTCTTTCCGAATGCCATATTGATTTGAGCTCTGGTGTTGACCGCCCAACCATTGGCATCGAGAATGGCACCAAGGTTTCGCTGTCGAAGACGCATGGCGGCGAGAATCATCGATGGGCCGGAAATCAGCAGCAATATTCCGGCAATTGCCAGCGGCATCTGCCACCAGCTGAGAGCGAGAAAACCAGAAACCACTGAAGCTACGGCCGAGCCGATAGCAGCTAGAGCAAGACCGATAGCCGCAAAGATGCCGGCAAATTTGCCAACATCAAAAGGAACTGCCTGAGCCGCCGCTTCTGGTTTGGGCGCTTCGATTTTGGCCCCGGCACTGCTGACAGAGGCAGACAGCGAATCGGTCATCGACTTGTCTTTTGAAGCAGCGAACTTTTCTATCTGTTCGTGAACCATATTGCCCAGACGTTTGTATGGCGCCCAGAAAGCTTGTCTGATGCTGATCGGATGGTCGATAATCTTGACAATCGTGGCATCCCAGTAGTTGCCCTTGCGATCGAAAAACAGACCATTGCGGCCAATCTGCAGCTGATCGGAATCTCCATCGGTAAAAGCAGCTGCGATCATCATCTTTTCGGATGATCCCTGCCTGATACAGTCACAATACACAAGAAATGTGTTGCATGAAGCCGCCATGGCACTGTGTTTAGCCAGGTCATCGACTCTGACACACAGCTCACAGCTGCGGCTGTCCATGAACAGAGTTCCGGCCTGAAATACCGCCTTGTTTTTGCCGCCATAAAAATCCTTGAAAACGACAAAATTGTTGAGCAGCGAATAATAATAGCGGTAAAACCTGACCAGACGGTCAACGTTAGTGATCGCATTGAATTCAGCTTCTACCGATCTGTCTCTGGCAATCAGCTCGCGAATGACCTTTTCATGACCTCCAGCGAGAATCTCTTTAACTCTGGCAATACCGAGCTTTTCGACTGAAGCACCGGCCTTGCCCGCCAGCCAGGCCTCATAAGGCATAAACTTGCCTTTTATCTTCAACCAGTTCGCTGCAGACAGTTTCTCGGCTTCTCCGGTAACCGGCATGGAAACCTTGCTGGCAAAGTCGGCAACGAGTTGAGCCCAGGCCGGGTTGACCTTTTCATTCATCACCAGAACACTTTCGCTGCCGATCATGGCCAGCGGCAGGTCTTTAAGCTCAGCAGTTTCAGCAGAAAGACTTCTCTTCAAAAGCGCGACATAGTCGCTCTCGAGAGCCGCCGCAGCCCCGGCATATCTTGAATCGTATGCAGCAAGCAGACAGCGGGTAAAGTAGTCATCGATACGCGGTTTTACTGCCAGAAAAAGCTTCGCCATCTCAGCAGTCATGGTGCCGGCAAACATTATCGAAGCATCTTCGCCTTTTTTCTGCCAGGCGGCATAAGCAGCTGCATCGGCCAAAAAAGCATCCAGGCGGGCTTCCGAGATACCGGGTTTGCCACTTCGGTCCAGATCGCTGCCAACACAGCCAATAATTTCAGTCACAACCCTGCGCGTAGCTTCGTCAGGAGCAACTTCAGCAGGAATTATTCCATCGCCGTTGAAAGTCGTGGCAACAAAAATTTTCTGCGTGTCATTCAGGTCGGCCAGAGAAATGGCCTCTTCTTTCTGCTTGCCGAGATTGGCAAGAATCTGCCGGGCAGATGCGAGCAGGGCCTTGCCTTCTTCTGAAGCATCGTTGATATACTGCAACGGCAAGGCTTCGCCTGGTTTCATGATGACTTCCGGGTTCTTGAGAACCGAGCAGAGCCATTTCAGACCGGCAAGAAGCTCAGGAATCTTTACGCGCCGGTCTTTGTCAGTGTCGAGATAATCAAGCGTTCTTGCGTCGAATTCAATATTTCCGGTCGGGCAGGCCATTGCTGCCCAGAGTTTTGGGTCAAGTCCTTCCAAAGACTTCAAATCTTCGGCTGTTTCAAGGCTGACCTGATCGATCCCGCCATATTTATAAAATTTCCAGCGATGTGAAGTTACACTATCAGCCATATCCGTCTCCTTTAAGCATTTATTCTGACAATTCTAACCTCTTTGGTCTCGAATCTCAATGCCCAACAAACTCACGCCAATTCCGGATCAGAAAATTGTCATTTGCCGATTCGAGCATCCATGAGCCTCACCTGCACTTGCCCATCCATGGCCTTCCTGCCGGGCGAAGCTGAGAATTTTTACTTCAACTTTCGCAATAAAATTGCTATCATCTCGTTGATTTTACCGTCGACGGGGGTCGACAGGTCAGGAGCCAAGCATGATCGAAATTATCAGAGTCGCCACCGGCGAGCAGATTCAGATGACTGCAAACCTGGCGGCAGGAATCTGGCAGGAACATTACACGCCAATCATAGGTGAAAAACAGGTAGCCTACATGATCGACCGCTTTCAGAGCATTAAAGCGATCACAAATCAGATCGATACCGGAGAACTGGTCTATTTTATGCTTTATCTGAACCGAAAACCCGAGGGCTATTTTGCCATTGCCGTCAGATCAGACGAGGTCTTCCTCAGCAAACTTTACATCAGAGCCGCGATGCGCAAGCATGGGCTGGCAAAACGGGCAATAGATTTTATCAGAGGAGTTGCTGCAGATAATTGCCTCAAGCGAATTTCCCTGACGGTGAACAAAAACAACCATCTGGCAATTGCTTCATACAAAAAAATGGGGTTCGAAACGCACGGAACTGCAGTCACCGACATTGGCGGCGGCTTTGTCATGGACGATTATCTACTGTCTCTGAATCTGAAGTGATCAAAGCACGGGCTACGTTCTGCCAGCCGGGAAATTCTGTCAGATAACGCAGAAATTCATCGGAAAAATATTCTGAATGAAAGGTTTTCTTTCCTTCATCAGGCAACTGCAACACCAGTGAATAAGCATGCAGAAGATGGTGCGACGAACCCATTTCCTCGATGTCTTCCTCTTCCAGTTCTTCTCTGCAGCGCTTGATAAAAAAATAGCCATCGTTGGCATACAGTTTGTCGCCAATCA
>CAZPCO010000432.1:0-3348 GCA_964585025.1 uncultured bacterium
CTTTTCTAATTAGATAATTTTCTTGTCGATTTTTGTGAAAATATTGCCATCCATTCTTCGCTCAAGGGCATTAACAGCAATTATAGGCAAACAAGAGATGCAAGGAAAAAACAATCGGATCTCACCTAAGGTGTCTGGAAAATTTAGATAGTTTAGAAAACAGGCATTTTCCATCCACGGGAGTCGCAGGTCGTTATGATGCCAGATGCCTTTTCCTATCATGGTTTAGACTAGTTTGAACCATTGACATATGAAGGTCGAACGAGCAAAATGTGCCCGGCACTGGAGGTAAAATTTTCCCACATGTGAATTTTTTTCACACATAACAAACCCCTGTGCCAATCTGGGTTTCGGTTATTAACAAACATTAATCATATGCAAATATGCTAAACAAGCCCCACAAACATTGTGACATTATTCACTTTTGTTGCTTCTGTGCTTTTTTTTCACTCCTGGCGATTCGGTTTTGCTCTGAGAGAAATACATTGTTTTGATACAAAGCAATCCGGAGCTTGAAATCGCATCTGTGCATTCCTCTGATTTTGTCTTCTTCCAGAAAACGATGATTAAGGCCGGCTGATTCAAGACTCGCAAATTTTTGCGGTTTATTATAGAATGTTCATCATGAAAAACATCGTTCTAACCGCCCTCAACACTCGTCATACCCACAGTGCCCTGGGACTGGCATATATCAAAACGTTCAGGGAAAAGGAACATCCAGAGCAACCGCTGCAATTGATCGAATTCGACCTGAATCAGACCAATGAAAGCATAATCGCCGATCTGATCGCCCAAAAGCCAGACATTCTGGCCTTTTCGGTCTATATCTGGTCTATTGCCAGAACCATCGTAATCGCAGGCGCTCTCAAGGCAGCTTTTCCAGAATTGACCATCATTCTTGGAGGGCCTGAAGTTTCTTTCAATTCAGAGGAAGTAATGACCCGATGCCCCGCAGTTGACTTTATCGTGCGGGGTGAAGGCGAAGTGACATTCAGCCAGCTGCTCGATGCTCTTCTCGACGGCACTTCGCCCACTGAAATCCCCGGTTTAACACGCCGCGAAAACGATAAGGCGGTTAAAAATCCAGATCGCGACTTCATCCGCAACCTCGATATAATTCCTTCGCCATTTACCTCCGGAATTTACAAGGGAGTCCACAGCTTTACCTATTATGAAGCCTCGCGAGGCTGTCCGTCGCGCTGCACCTAGTGCCTCAGCTCGGTTCTTGGGCCGGTTCGCAACCATTCAATCGCCCGCGTTAAAGCTGATCTCGACTGGATTTTTGCCTCAGATTACCAGCAGGTTCGTTTTGCCGACCGAACCTTCAATTTTGACCCTCATCGTGCCTGCGAAATCATCAGTTACATCAAGGCCAAAAACCATCGCAACATCAATTTTCATTTCGAGATTCAGGCAGATTTTTTGAGCGAAGAGATCATTGAGCTCCTGTCTGACGCCCCAGACGGCATGTTTCACCTCGAAATCGGCATTCAGTCAACCCATCCGGCAGCCCTGCAGGCTGTCAACCGTCGTTTCAATCTTGAAGTGCTGCGTGAACGCATCGCCCTGCTGAAAAAACGCACCAGGTGTCATCTGCACCTGGATATCCTTGGCGCCCTGCCATGTGATACCTTCGATGATTTTTGCCACAGCCTCGATGATGTCTGGAATCTGTCACCGCACAGCATTCAAATCAGTCTGGTTAAGGTGCTTCGGGGCACGCCACTGCAAAATCAGCTTGCAGAAGGCAAACTTGCAGCAATGCCTGAACCACCTTATACCGTATTGCGTACCAGCTGGCTGTCACCCGATGAAGCCATGCTGATTCAGGATATAGGTAAACTGGTTGAAGGCATGCATAACAGCGGCAGATTCGCCGCTACGCTGCGTTTCATCATTTTCAACATCTTTTCCGGTTCTGCAGCCGCTATGTACTGCGCCATGGCACTTTTCTATCGGCGCAATCGTTTACAGTTCTTCAATTTCAGCCCCGAAAACATGGCGAGGCATCTTTCGGAGTTCTTTGCCGACTGCAGCCAAAACAGCAGCCACAACAGCACCCTCAACCGGCAATGCCGTTCGTTGATCGAACATGAACTGCGCATGACCCAGAAAGTTCCTGCCGGTGAGACTTTTTCGGGACCCGAATTTCCGTTACCGCAGAAGAAGCAGCCATGGCGACTAAATCAAGGGATAAGAGTTTTCTGGTATGAGTTCAATCCGATAACTCTGGCGGATAACCCGGAAATGGTTGCCGGGCAACCCATTGGAATAGTGCCGATTGTTTACCGGTTTGAACGCGATCTATCAGCTACCCCGACGATTGAAACAATTACGCTCTCCTTTGCCGATGCTTTCACAGTTGCTGCTGTCCACAAACGGGCCGACATTGAAGGCATGGAAAGCATCTGGAAAAATTTATGCCCCGGTCAACAATGCCCGGATTTTGCAGCAACTCTTGAAAAACTTCTCGCCGAGGGGCTATTATACAAGATATGAAACAGCGAGGTAAATAAATGCCATTTTATACATACAGAGCCAAAGAACCCGAAAAATCATGCAACTACTGTCGTGACAGCTTTGAAACTTTTCAGAAAATCAAGGAAGAGCCACTCGAAAGCTGCCCCGAATGCGACAATGCCGTTGTGCGCATTATGCACCCGGCGGCGCAGGGTCGTGATGACTCGAACAAGAAGCTTCTCTCTGACGACAATCTAAAGAAGCACGGCTTCAAGAAACTCGTTAACAGAGGAGGCGGCAAGTTTGACGAAGTTGTCTGAACTGGTTCTTCCAACCGGAATTCCATATCAGGGCAGCCTGTTGCCGTTGCAAACCACCCAGACACCGTTTTCCTTTTCCCGAATAACACTGAGACAGCAGAACCTTCTTCTTGCCTTGTCTTCCATTCACAGCAACGGGCCAGAACTTGCCAGGCACGTTGCTGACCAGGTTAATGGCTGGCTGAGGGCTCAGGCGCGGCGTGCACTGTGCGAAGAAGTTGAAAAGCAGAAACTGCATTTTGGTTTTGCTTATAAATCAGTTTCAGTCAAAGACACCCGCTCCAGATGGGGCAGCTGCTCGGGGCGCGGCAATCTCAATTTCAGCTGGCGGCTGATAATGGCTCCTGAAAGTGTTCTCTCGTATGTAGTCACCCACGAAACAGCGCATCTACAGCACCTCGACCATTCAGGAGCCTTCTGGAATCTTGTCCAGCAGCGCTGCCCGGATTTTCAGAAAGCAAAAGGCTGGCTCAAACAGAATGGAGCCAGCCTGATGAATTGGGAATTCAGTATTCGATAAGGGTTAACAACTCGGTGGCCTGCGTATTGCCCTGCATTTCTTCAAATT
>CAZPCO010000433.1:0-3339 GCA_964585025.1 uncultured bacterium
ATGGAAATAGCGCGAATTGATCTTGTCGACGAACGAGAACTTGTCGCCGCTGCCGATGTTTTCGATCAGCATACCGGCCTTGAAATCGAAATCCCCGGCCTTGCAGAAGTAGTAGTTTTCGCCGGGGAAAACCTTCCATTTCTTGTTGTTGTCTTCGGTGTAGTAGTTGACCCTGGCGCCGGTAATCAGCCTGCTGTCGTTACCCAGTTCCTTTTCAAAGGTAACGCGGCCCTGATCGAACGAAGAGAATTCGTTGTATTGCCAGTTCCACCAGCCAGATATGAACGGCCGTTTCACCTGCGGGGTTGCGCTGGCACTCCCTGAGTCGCCGGAGTCTCCCCAGGTATCCCATTCGTCAGCGGCACCCGCCGGCACCGAAGCGACAAAAATCAGCAGCAGAACCACGACCGCATAAGCGGTCAGCCATGCCGGCCCGCTTTCAGGCCGCCAACAAGTTTTATGCAGAGTTGTGCCGATCTGCATGCCTCCAGATTTCTTTTCTCAATCTGTCTATCGACATCACAGCATGGCAGACTTAGAAATAATGTCATCAGCAGGCATCTTCGCATCATCCCGGCAGGCAGATAATTCCCGAACCCAGGCGAAGGTTCACTGAAACAATGCCAAACCAGGCAGTCACGAGCCAGAACCCGGCCCATGACTGCCTGGTCACTTTTTTAACACCCGGAATTCGTTCAGGGAACTGGAACTCCCTTTCGAATTGTATGATTCAATGTGTCTGCTATATAAATGTTTCCAAGTGCATCCAAGGCAATTCCTCTAGGGTTATTGAATTTTGATTCGACCCCTGTTCCATCAGAACTACCTGCATAAGAACCCGCTATGACCATACTAGATCCGGTTGAAGTTATCTTGTAAATTGTTGAATTGTATCTGTGAGTCACAAAAAGATTTGCAGAAGTATCTATGGCAATGCCGTAAAAGGAAGACTCTGGAAGAACAAGAGTAGTGGTAACTCCTGCGGAAGTAACTTTACGAATTGCGTCATTCCAGGTGTCCGTGACAAAGAGGTTTCCTAAAGCATCCACAGCAATGCCTTGAGGAGTAGAAAACCTTGCTTCGTCTCCAACCCCGTCAGTTCTGCCAGAAAATCCTGCCTTTCCTGCTATGGTTGTGACAACCCCTTCTGGGGTAATCTTACGAATAGTGTTATAATAAGGTTCAGTTACATAGAGATTACCAGCAGCGTCCACAGCAATCCCATCAGGATCAAGTCTTGCATTATTACCAGTTCCATCTATGCTTCCAGAACTCCCTGCTAACCCTGCAAAGGTGGTAACTGCTCCCGAAGAGGTAATTTTGCGAATGATGCTATTGCCACGGTCGGCAACATATATATTCCCTAAAGAATCTGCGGCCAACCCGGTTGGAGCATTAAATCTCGCGGCTACTCCAATTCCATCTATGCTTCCAGCAACCCCTGCTAACCCTGCAAAGGTGGTAACTACTCCCGAAGAGGTAATTCTGCGAATCAGGTGATTATCTCGGTCTGCTACATATATATTTCCCGAAGCATCCGCGGCTACCCCAAATGGCGCATTAAATCTGGCATCAGTTCCGGTTCCATTCCAAGCACCTTCAAAGCCGGCTGTTCCGGCCAAGGTTGAAACCTGTAACATGCCGCTCTGGGCTGAGTTAATCGTTATTGTCAGGTCAGCGGTTACCGCGACACCGTTTTCGGAGAAGGAGCAGGTTAGAACGGCGTCACCGGCTGTGGTGGGCGGGGTGTAGGTCGAACCGCTGATGCTGCCGTTGCCGGATTTCACCGACCAGGTGTGGCCGGTTACGGTCTTGGTCGAAGAATCTGAGTAGGTGGCGGTTACCACAACATTTGCAAGATTGAAAGTAGCGTTAGTAACGACTGAACCCGAAATCGGGTTGATACTTATCGAAGTCAAGGTCGGTGCCTGAACAGTGACCGTAAGGGTCAGGTCAGCAGTTACTGTGGTGCTGTTCTCGATGAATGTACAGGTGAGGACGGCTGCTTCGGACGTGGTTGCCGGCTGATAAGTTGAGCCACTTATGCTGCCGCCGCCTGATTTTATTGTCCAGGTATATCCGGTTACGGCTTTGCTGGAATTATCAGAATACTTTGCGGTCACGACAACACTGGCCAGATTGAACGACTCATTGGCCGCCACCGAACCTGAAACAGGGTTCAGAGTGATCGAAGAAAGGGTAATGGCTGCGGGCGGCGGGTTGGAAACCGCTTCGGCAACCTTTTCGGCTTCTGCTTTAATCGTGGCGTCGTTGAGGGTTTTCGTGCCGTCGATCGAGCCGCCGAGAGTGGTTTCGATCGTGTTTGCCAGAGCGGTGATATCGGCAGCCGGCGGCGTGAAATCGTCGATGGTTTTGCTGCTGCTCGCGTGCCATGCTTCATAAGCGATCGCCTTCGCGGTTGTTTCGTAATTGATCGGGGCATTTTTGATATCGCCATCATTGGTCTGACCGGCGGCGACCGTCGCCGTGGCGATGGTTTTGAGAATCGGGTCGGGGTTGTCGACGCCCGAAGAAACGATTTCGATGGTCACCTGCTGCTTGCCTGAGCCAACCGCGTCGATGGTGGCATCGAGCGTCAGCTTCTTACCATCGTCGGAGCGCGTGACGCTGAAGGTTCTCGTTCCACCCGCGCCTATTGTTATGCTGGCATTGAACCTGCTGGAAGCATCGGCCCTGACAGCAGCGGCCGATTCGCGCAGGGCCGCGGCAAATGTGCCGGCGCCGGCATCGGCGACCGCCGACAGCTTGATGGCGCCGGTAGACGGCCCGATCTGATCATCATCGTCGTCGTTCAGCCAGCAGCCAATCATCAGAAAACTCAAAGACAACAACGCCAAAAGACAAAGCACCCTCTTCTGCAATTTCATCTGATTCCTCCGAATCTCTCTGATTACAACTCTCTTCAACTCTTTTTCAATCCACATTTCTTTCAGGCAGCCTCTTCAGGCAACCCCAGCGATTCCTCCTCTGCTCTCTTTACATAAAAATTCATTCTTCAAAAGCCCAAAATCCTCTGAGTCAATCCGTGTCCATCTGTGTTCATCCGTGGGGATCTTCCCAATCCGGCCTGCTATACGTGTTCATCTGCGTTCATCCGTGGAAAATCTCTTCCTCCATATCTCTGGCTCAAATTTCGTATATCCTGCACCACAAAGCCGCAACAGAAACCACTGTCTGCTGCGACAAACGGGCAAGCTCTATCTACGGGCTCTCAGATCCGCAAAACAGAAATTCTGCAGGTCGTTGTGAACAGAAATGTTTCATGGTCCTCTTTTTCTCATGAACTTTCTTTTCTTTCACGTCATTTTAGTTTTTATC
>CAZPCO010000434.1:0-3334 GCA_964585025.1 uncultured bacterium
TCTCTCTGCGATCCGACAAGGACGAACTAGGCAAAGCTCTCGGCACAATGGTTAAGCAGATAAATTCAGCTTTACACAGCGCCAAACTTGCGGCTGAAGAAGTCGACCAGGGAGCCGGACAAATTTCGGCGGCCAGCCAGTCTCTCTCGCAGGGTGCTACCGAAACCGCCGCTTCACTTGAAGAAATAGGCAGTTCGGTAACCGAAATCGGTGCTCAGACCAAAGCCAATGCCGAAAACGCCGCCCAGGCGAATATACTTGCCACTCAGACCAAGCAGGCTGCCGAAACCGGCAACGGCAAGATGAGTGAGATGATGGGAGCCATGACGGCAATTCAGGAATCCAGCAAACAGATTGCGAAAATCATCAAAGTAATCGACGATATCGCCTTTCAGACCAATCTACTGGCGCTGAACGCTGCAGTAGAAGCAGCCAGAGCCGGGCGACACGGCAAAGGATTTGCGGTTGTCGCTGAAGAGGTGAGAAATCTAGCCAGCCGAAGCGCCAAAGCTGCCCGGGAAACCTCTGAAATGATTGAAAGCTCAATCACCAAGGTAGCCAGTGGGCATGAAATTGCTCTGATGACTGAAAGTTCTTTGCACGAAATAGTTGCCAGTTCTGTGAAGGTCGCGGACCTGGTAGGGGAAATAGCAGCAGCAAGCAACGAGCAGGCACAGGGGATTCTAGAAATAGCTCAAGGGCTGGAACAGATCGACAAGGTGACGCAACAGACTACAGCCAGTGCTGAAGAAACAGCAGCAGCTTCAGAAGAACTGTCCGGGCAGGCCCGGGAGCTCAACAACCTGCTGGCCAAATTCAAGCTTTTCACTCAAAATATGAGCGCTGCCATTAAATCAGCAGCTCCGAAGTCAGAACTGGAAAAATTCATCAGACCTGACAAACTTTCCCTGACCGGCCAGGCAAAAATCCCGCAAAAGCAGCAGGCGAATACGGTTAAGGCGCCACCGTTGAAGGAACTGAAAGGGCATTCCGGCTTAACAGCCAAACCGGCAAAATCTTCCGACAAAATTTCTGCTGCCGATTCCAGATCGGCACCAATTCATGATCAACAGCCAAAAAGTGACGTTGTACCCGGCAAAAAGTCGCCAAAACCCTCTGATATAATAGCTCTGGACGACAGCGAATTCGGCAAATATTGAAAACAACCGGTTCCAGAAGAAAATATAAAACAGTTGCCAGTTAACCAGACATCTCATACAATTAAGATGTCTGGTTATGCATTTGTGGCTTGAATTGCCTTAAGTCAGTCGACAAAGCCGGCTGGCGAACAGCTTACAAATATGTCTGACAATCGAATTAATCTGATGCTTCTGCCAGAAGACGAAAAAACTGATTTTAACCCTTTCAGCGGCCTGGTTCTCACCGATGACGAATTTCGCCAGATCCGCACCATTCTGCATACCCGTTTCGGCATCAACCTTTCCGAGAAAAAGCGTGCTCTCGTCATGGGTAGATTGCGCAAAATCATCGTTCAGAAAGGTCTTAAGACATTTTCCGAATTTCTGGAACTGGTCGAAAACGACGAAACCGGTGCAGAACTGCAGACTCTCATCGACCGGATGTCAACGAATCATACTTTTTTCTTTCGTGAGCAGAAGCATTTCGATTTCTTTTCCGCCACCATTCTTCCTGAAATAACCGAAAAGCTGAAGGCTGCAGGCTCGAACGATCTGAGAATCTGGTGCGCGGCAGCTTCTACGGGCGAAGAACCATATTCCATAATGATGACCATGATGGAATTCTTCAAAAATACTTACCCGCAATGGAATGCAGGCCTGCTGGCCACCGACATTTCCAGCCAGGTTATTGCGGCCGCAAAAACCGGAGTGTACAACTCGGAACGAATCGAGCTCATCCCGGAATCCTTCAGAAAGAAATATTTGCGGTATATTGGCAATGACAACTGGGAA
The DNA here is from genome assembly GCA_964585025.1 of uncultured bacterium. Lineage (GTDB taxonomy): Bacteria > Muiribacteriota > Ozemobacteria > Ozemobacterales > Ozemobacteraceae > Rifleibacterium. The sequence goes on from CAZPCO010000434.1 coordinate 1,932, forward strand.
TTCTTTCCTCAGGTGCGCAACGAGATTCTATTCAGAATCCTGAATCTGGTTAATCCTTTTCCTTTCAAAAAGCAGTTTCACGTAATTTTCTGCCGCAATGTAATGATATATTTCGACTCACAGACAAGAAACGAACTGGTCAAAAAACTATACAACGCAACCGCACCGGGTGGATATCTGCTTACCGGGCACTCTGAATCAATAAGATCGAGTGATTGTCCCTTCGAGTATGTCCGGCCGGCGGTATTCAAAAAAAGGTAATGCCGATGGAAAAGAAAATAAGAGTTCTGGTTGTTGACGATTCGGCCATGATCCGGAATGTTCTCTCTGAAGGCTTACAGCAGGATCCAAGGCTTGAAGTAATCGGAACCGCCAGCGATCCATACATGGCGCGCGATAAAATCGTTGAACTCAAGCCCGATGTCATGACTCTCGACGTAGAAATGCCGAGAATGGACGGGCTCGAGTTCCTTCGCAAACTGATGGCTCAGTATCCCATCCCCGTTGTCATGGTCAGTGCTCTGACCGAAAAAGGCAAACGAATTACCCTTGAGGCTCTTGAAGCCGGGGCTATAGATTTTGTCACCAAGCCAAAGGCTGACATAGCCAGAGGCCTGAAAGAAATGATGGTAGAGCTGCGCATCAAGGTCAAACTTGCGGCTTCTGCAAACGTTTCTCACTATAAAGCCGGCCGAGCTGAAGCTCTCAAGACCATAAGCGCGCCCAAATCGCTGGCCGAAACCACAGACAAAATCATCGTGATCGGTGCATCCGCAGGCGGCACTGAAGCGATTAAAGACGTGGTCACACGTTTCCCTGCAGTAACTCCAGGCGTAGTGATTGTTCAACACATGCCCGAGGGTTTTACCAGACTCTTCGCCGAAAGACTCAACGGATTATGCCAGATGTATGTCAAGGAAGCGGCAGATGGAGACCGGGTTATGCCCGGAGTAATCCTGATTGCCCGCGGATCATATCACATGCGGGTAGTACGTTCCGGAGGCATTTACCGGGTGAAGTGCGAAAAGGGCGAGAAGGTATGCGGGCATTGCCCGTCTGTTGAAGTTCTGATGAAATCAGCAGCCGAATGTGCCGGGGCCAATGCTGTTGGCATAATGCTCACCGGCATGGGTCATGATGGTGCCGCTGGCATGAAAGCCATGCGGGATGCCGGAGCCAGAACGATTGCCCAGAACGAAGAAAGCTGTGTGGTTTTTGGCATGCCAAAAGCCGCGATCAATGCAGGAGGCGTTGAATTTGTCCTTCCCCTTGACGATATACCCGGCAAAATCATCAGCCTCTTCAGCGACAAATAAGAAAATATAAAATCAACATAAAAACACTCCCGCCAACAAGGGAAACTTTTCACCTTGATTTTTTTCTTCATAAGGATAAATTGAGTA
>CAZPCO010000435.1:0-3333 GCA_964585025.1 uncultured bacterium
CGGGGAGCGGATGAATGGCGCGGCACAACCGGCAAAACAACAAAGAGCCAGGATGCGGGTTCTATCTCTTCGTTCTGACAATCGTTCTCTTTCAATCCTGGTTTGACCATGAGGAAAAAGCTGCGCCTGCACGAACAGCTGCGAGAGAGCATGCTGAAACCAACGAAGCAATTATCACCGTCAAAAATACGACTGATGAACAGTTGATCGAACGGCATAAAAAGGGCAATCTTTCAGGAATAATAGACCAGACCAGGGGCAGAACCGCACTGCATGTGGCAGCGCAGCTGAATCGTTACGAACTGATAAAAGAACTTATCGCGAATGGCGAACCAGCAAACCCTCGCGACAAGGGTAACGCCACTCCCCTGCATCTTGCACTCGAAAATGGGCATGCCGAAGCCGCCGAAGTATTGCTGAAAGCCGGCGCTGACCTGAAGGCCGTGACCCGCAACGGCTATACTATTCTGCATCATGCCGCCAGGTATCACAATTACAATGTCGCCAGGGCTGCTGTGAAAGCCGGAGCCAAGCTTTCAGCCGAAGCTTTTGGCGGCTTTACGCCACTGCATTATGCGGCACGTGAAAATCAGCTGAAAATTGCTATTCTTCTCTGCGAAAACGGGGCAGATCTCAATGCAACCATCAGTCAAGGCTGGACCCCAGGCGACCTGGCCTTCAGTAAAAGCAAAGAAATTACCAGATATCTTCAGAGCCGGGGTGCCAGATTCAGCCAGCAGCAGATTATCAACGAATTCAAGCTTGTCGACGGCTGGCCATTTTTCGACGACAATGAGAGAATTGCGTTTCCTGACAGCAACAACCCGATATTTGCAGCTGTAGCCAATGATTCAGTTCCTGAACTGGAGAATCTAAAAACACTTGAAGTCGATTTCAACATAAGCAACCGGGCGGGAACGCCTCTGCTCTGCCTTGCCATCGCAAATGCCCGGCTGCAGGCTGCTGATTTCCTGTTGAAGAACGCACCCGATCTTGAAGCATGCGATGCCAACGGCAAAAACGCCCTGCTGTATGCGGTCGAGCACCGCCAGAAAGAACTGGCAATACAGATCATAAAATCAAAGGCCAATCTTTCGCATGCCGACCAGTCAGGAAACACTGCGCTGCATTACGCGCTCGCAACTTCACAGAACGACCTTGCGGCGCAGCTGGTAAATCATGGCGCCGATATTTTCGCCGAGAACAATTTTGCCCAGGGGATGATTCATATAGCCAGCGAGAATTCCAACTCGGCAATGTTTGAAGTTCTGATAAGCAACGGCTGCGATGTCAACAAAGAAGATATCCGTGGCAATACGCCGCTGCATCTGGCAACAGAAAAGAACAATATTCCTATTATCACGGCACTGCTGAAAAATGGCGCCGATTTTGCAGTCGTCAATAACAGTGGCAAAACCGCCCTCGATCTGGCCAGGTCAGAGGAAGCAAAGGCCCTGCTCAAAAACCGTTTCGAAATTGAAGGCCAAAACCCGGCCGAGCGGCAAAAACCGGCTGAAGTTAATATTCTGCCTCAGAGCGCCAGATAATCGATGCCCTCAGGAACGCACCAGACAGGGTACCGGCGCGAAATCAGACCGCGCAGATTCAGTCTGGAAAATCTCCTGCTGTTCTGGGTGCTGGCCGCCCTTTTACCGGCCATCGCAATATTCTGTCTGCTGAATTATTCAGCCAGTCAGCATCAGGAAGCCGAAAAAACCAGGATGATCGGAAAGATGCTCGACACTTACGACCGCCTGAAAAAGGCATGCGAACCCATGCGATATTTTTCGAATCAGATTACTCTTGCCGAGCAGTATGCCGGGCTGCCGGCAAGAGATTCAAGCCTGTTTCAGGACAGTAAGGAAATAAGCAATGTTCCAGAACGCCTGCACAGGTTGTTCTGCAAATTCAAAAATCACGAGCTTATGCTCCTGATAACCTCTGAAGCAGACCTTACCACGACCAGAGTTTTTACCGATACGGCACGCTCACCTGGCTATTCCCGCCCAGGTCTGAGAGCGGCACGTGAAATCCTCAATGAGTATTACAGCCTTAATTCAACTCAACCAAAGCGTCAAACAAGAAACCGAAAAATGTTTGCCAGTATTGTAAAATCAGTTTTCGGAACTTACCTCGATCCTCTGATCGCCGATGAAGACTTTTCACTTGGTTTCAGTGAAAAGGCCGGCGGAAACAAACTTTATACAGCAAGAAGGCTGGTCAGATCCGCCGATGGGCAACCCGTTTTCAGCTATATAGCGGTTTTCAGCGAGGCGCAGAATGTGCTGAAGCACAGTTTTGAACTCGCAAGAAGAGAGCTTGGCGACACCGGGTTCGAATTCAACCTCAAACTGCAACAAGCCGTGCCTTACCCGTTCGTATATGAGCAACCAGACGGCAGCTTGCTCCTGAACGGTCCGGTCGGGGTTGATCTTCTTACCAGCGGCTATTTTAGAGGCAGGGATCTTCTCTCGTCTTTGATCAGTCGTGGCATTATGAGGCATCGCCCGGCACTTTACCCGCACTTTACTATCAAAGCAGCCAAAGAAGCCATTGTTCACGATGACACATCGATAAAGCCAGGCTTTCTGATTTTTCTTTTTCTGTGTCTTTCACTTATACTGCTGCACAGCTTTCATCAGAGCAGCAATATTAAAGCCAGCATCCGGACAAGACTATTTGTTTCCGTCCTGCTTGCTACAGTTCTGCCTGCCTCCACGTTCATTTTCTACCTGCATCGCCATGTAAACCGTGACTATCTCTGGAGGCAGAACCTGGTTGGCCTTAAACTCAAAAGCCTTCTCCAGCAGCTTGAACTGGCGGTTAAATCGAGCGACTACGCACATTACCTCAAGTTTCAGAGCTTTATAGACCAACTGCGCACCGTTGCCTGCACGGCCACCGAGACAGAGTTGAAAAATCTGCTTCTGAACAGCCTTGACAAAACGATTTCCGGAGTTGGCTTACTGCGTAACGATGGCATGATGCTGGAATATCTCGACTACAGCAAAACCGATGTCGTAAAGCTTGACAAGAAGCTTCAGCTGTCACGGGAATTCGTTTATGCATCGATGTTACGCTTTTTTCAATTCATGAAAATGATGCCGGATTCGTTGAATAAAAAGCTGCAGCAATCGTCACGCGGCAAAAAACTCCTGGCCATGACCGAGTTTTTTCCGCCAATGGATATCGACAATTTCTGCAGTTATGAGGGCACTGCACAGACATCCAAACAGGACTTTGGCAATTACAGGATGATGAGCTACAAGTTTCTGCCGCCGCCTGCTGGAAAGGAACGGCATGGAGCGGTAATGCTGCTCATTCAGGACATCA
>CAZPCO010000436.1:0-3314 GCA_964585025.1 uncultured bacterium
ATTTTAAGTCCGGTGCGTCTGCCAATTCCGCCATCCCGGCTGATCGAATTGTATTATAACAGTTGCAAAGCGCAAAGTCAAGCAATATTTAGCGAGGATGGCAAAATTATTTTTACCCGGGTGACACTTGTGTAAAGGGGTTTGTTGCTATATCATGGTACATAAATTTCCGATTAATACAAGGCGGGGCAGATGAAACAGCGCAGAGGCGTCACCCTTCTCGAGATAATGTCAGCTTTGCTGATTCTCGCTTTTGCCTTTTTGCCGCTGATCGGGGTAATTGGAACTTCTTCCAGCGATTCCGATGTCGCCAATTCGCATGTTTTTGCTCAGACCGCAGCCCGGAACATCCTCGATACCCTCCTCGAAGACGTTCCCTTCAATGCCTTCAGAGTTGCTGCCGGCAAGGTTTCAGACCTCGACGGCTCAAACCCTCAGGATAACATCGCCGAAATCTTCAACCACGGGACTTTCGACCGAACATCTTTTCTGGCAATGCTCGGTAACACCAGCGGTGACAACTATGCACGCGGGGAAATAACCGATGAACGCGGGATTATTTACAAAACCCGCATATATGTTTTTCCGATTCCGGTCAGCAACCCGATTAATCTGGCCAATGAAATGGCATTTTCGTGTTACCCGCGCCCGGTTTACGAAAATCAGGTCGACAGCAATGGCCAGAATTCATGGTATACATACAGCGATCCTTATATCCCGTCAGGAGTGCTTTCTCCATATCACGAAGACGGAGTAAAGGTTCTGCAGCCGGCGACTTCAACCATAGGGGCGATAGAACTCGGCGCTGAAGCAGGCACAGCCGGCGACCACTGTGTCATGAAGAAAATTCTTTTCAAAATTTCGTGGCAAAACCGCAGCGGCCACGATCGTACTATCGAACTGTTCACCATGAAAGCGAATCTCGATTGAAAGGCAACCTGATGCGAAGACAAGGCATGGCGATTCCGCTGGTTCTGATTTTTGCAACCGTTCTCGGGCTGCTGTCGACCTACATCATCAAAAACACTCAGCAATACAATCGATCAAATCAGATGAGCTACGCCCAGCTGCAGGCACATTTCGTCGCCAGGGCCGGAGTAGAGCATGCGATGCTCAAAATCAAGTTTCTGCATCGTGAACTCTACGATGCCATATGCCTGGCTCAGGGCCGCAACCCACTGTTCGACTTTACCCAGATAAAAAATCTCGATGAACCTGAAAAGGCAATTTCTCAATATAACCCGGGGCCGATTTTCCTTTACAGGCAGGGTGAATTCACTAACAACCGCCTCCTGACTGCAAACTTTTCGATCGATGGCGGCACAGAAAAGCGCTGGCTGAACGAATTCATGGCAGATATCAGATCGGGAATCACGCCTACCGCAACCGGAGACACCAACGGTGTGCTCAGCATGATGCCACTGCCGACACATATCAGCAGCCTGATGAAGGAACCATTCAACAAAGCTCAATATGGCATAAAAGCACTGAATATTGCCGCCCAGGAAATTTCCGAAGACGGAGCGGCCAGCAGTAAGGTGCATAACACTGCGATCATTGAGCTTGTCATCAATTCAACCATAGAAACTGCCCGAGGTGAAGCCTGGGATTATGATATCAAAAAAACCGTCAAAATCAGTCGGGACTGAAATAGACCAATTGTTTCGCAACGCTCGCAATGACATATTGAGAGCTGCAGATCATGACGAAAGTCAGAGACTGCTTTGCCGCACATGCAACAGTGAAGCGCAGGTTCCGGCCAACAACCGGAGCGGCTTCACCATTACTGAAGTTCTGATCGCTTCGGGCGTTCTGTCAATTTTTCTCGCGGCGCTCTTCGGGCTTTATTCCGGCGGCAGCCGCATGAGCAGCCAGACAATGTGGACTCAGAACATTATCAACCAGCTCAAACTGGCCAGCCGACAGATAAACACCTCGATCAAAAAGAGTTCGTATCCATCGAGCCTGACATTTCCCGGAAACATCATCGAAAACGAGAAGGCTGACTTCGCCCTGCATTATTACCAGGGGCAGCTGCATGCAACCGAGTCGGCCGATCTTTCCAGCAGCGTGTTCGGTGGCAGCAAGTTTCTGGCGGTCACAGAATCGACGCCGGCCAAATCTGGTTACGATACTGCCGACAATGTTGACGCCGAACTCATTTACCACATTTTTTCACTGACCGACGAGGGCATGCTGAATTACGCCCGTTTTCGCGAAACCGTCACAGCAGATACGGTTAAAGACCTGGCGCGAACCACCATTCCACCGGGTGGTGCCGACGGCGTCTATCGAACCGTTCTGGCACGCGATGTAGAATCGGTATTCTGCCAGCCGACTTCGGCTGCAGCTGATTCCCCATTATCGGTCAGAATCAACTGCAGAATTCCGAGGGGAAATACAATGCGATCCGAGACCGCCATAGGTACACCCAATGTGGCCAAAGTGCCTCATAACAGCATAGGAGGATGGTAAATGAATTATAACCGCATGTTTCTGCTGCTGACCGCCGTCGTTGCTTTCTGCTGGCCTCTTAACGCCCAGGAAACCGCCCAATTCGGCTATGTCAATGTTGCCGACGCAGTGATGCTGCACCCGCTGATGAAGGATTTCGATCCGGTGTCGAAACGCTTCAAATTGAGTGCCATGAAGAATGTTCCCGAAAACAGAGCCAAAGAGAACCAGGAAAAAATTGCAGCGGAACTGAAAACCGTACAAAGTGAAATCACCAGGCTTGGCGAAGAAAAAGAGAAACTCGAGAATACTTATCTTGAAGATCTTAAAAAATTGCGCCTGACAAAAAATCCCGAGGGAAAAACTTCCGGAAATTTGCAGGAACAGTATAATAGAGAGAAGAATGAGCTAGATTCCGGTTTTTTTCGCAACGTCGGAAACCTGAACCAGGAAATACAAAAAATGCAGGCCAGGGTTGTACAACTTAATCGCGAAGCTGAATATGCTGCCAACGCTTCTGCCGAAGAAACCCATCAGGTTTTTTCGCTGATTCTCGACGATGTTTACGAAGCTATTGAAGCAGTTTCCAAGTTCTATAAAATTTCCTTCGTTTTCAACAGTTCCTTTGAGTTCGCCCGTATTTCCAGTCATATATCGACGCCCAATCCGATGCCTGATTTCTTCGCCAATCTTGACAAACACCTGCAGGAAGCGCATATCGCGGGCGGTCTGCTGCTGTGCGGCGATCTGCACAAGCTGAGCCAGATCTTGACACGGCGCTTCAACAGCTGCGCCAGGCTGCACGCTGCCAAGGAAGCGATGGAAATCCACAGGTTTCACATGGCGGGCGGCGCGGGCGG
>CAZPCO010000437.1:0-3311 GCA_964585025.1 uncultured bacterium
TATGGCAGTCAGTTCGTTGAAGGCATCAAGCTCAAGAATGTGAAAAATGGCGAGACAAGCGATTATCCGTGTAAGGGCCTGTTCATGGCCATCGGTCACACGCCCAATACCGGGTTTCTTCAGGGCGCTCTGGAACTCGACCAGAAGGGTTATATCAAAGTAAAATCACCGTCTTCGGCGACTTCGGTCGATGGCGTGTTCGCATGTGGCGATGTAACCGACCCTCACTACCGTCAGGCTATCAGCGCTGCCGGAACCGGCTGCGTTGCAGCTCTCGATGCTGAACGCTGGCTGCACGCCAACGATCTTGGCTGAAATGTAAATCTGCCGTTGCGATCAAATGCCTGTGCGGATGGCCAGCCAGCCGCACAGGCTCAATAGGACTGTGCCGCCAAGCGTCTGTAGTATTGGCATTCTGATAATGCGATAGAGCGTCAGAAATAGTGCCAGAACGGCAATCCCGATTGCGGTGAAAGCAAAAAACCATAGCATGGCACAGCTCCTTGCAGTTTAGTTTCTCAGGTCGGCAAGATGTTTTTCGGCCAGCGGCCAGGCGGGAATCTCGGCAATCGCCTTTTCATACCATTCTCGGGCTTTTCTTTTGTTTTTCTGGCTTTCATAGAGAGCGGCCAGGTTGTACATCAGAAAAGGCCGTGTGTAGCACGGCTGCATTTTTTCGACCGTAACTGCCAGAATCTCCGGGTCTTTGGCATTCACGGCCTTCAAGGTTTCAAGATCGGCTTTGATCATCTCTATGACTATACCAGTCGGTATTGCAAAAGTTTCTTTTTCATTGACGGTCTTTGACAACGGCTCTTTGCCGGTTTCGAGGCGGCTGGTCAGCATTTTCCCGGCTGCTTCAGCAGTTTTCAGGTTGCCGGTGGTCAGTGCGGCGCTGAAAGTTTTGAGGCCCTCTCCGGTCAACCCTTTACCTAGACCTGTTTCAGGATACCAGAGGTAGAATTCCTGATTCATGGCTTTCAGGTCGGGTTTCAATGCCGTCGGTGCCGCAGTACACATGGCGATATCATTTCTGACAAGAAGCGGCAAAGATCTGCCGAAAGGCATCGGTTTGCTGATGGTCATGGCTTCTGCTTCCAGGATTGCCAGAGTGGCCGGTTCTTTGGCGTGCGCATTTCTGATCAGCTGAAGAATGTCTTCACGCGATGGCTGGGCCAGCAGTTCAATTTCGGCCCATCCGGCAAAGCCTGGCTCAATGCTGAATTGATGCAAAAATACCGCTTTGTCGCCCTTTTCGAGAACGGGGCGTTCGTGTCTGCCTGGGTTGGCTTTTATTTCATCCGGCAGATGCAACTGAGATGAAACATTTTCGAGGCGTGCTGCAGTTGCCTCGATGTCGACTCTAATGGTCAGCATCTTCTGTTCAGGTTTCCATTCGGAAATGTCTATTCGGGTCTTTTGCCATTCAGGGAGTCGGATTTCTGGAGACATGGCCGAACCCGTTGCTACAGCCATGGCAAAGCAGGTTGTCAGCGCGATTGTGGCGAGGTAATTGAATGGCATCTTGTGGCTCCTGTATTATTTAAAACTGATTTTAACTCTATCGTTCATGAATCGGCAACCTCTGGCATATCGATTTTTGCTCTGGTTGTTCCCGGAAACAGAACAATCGTCAGAGCGGCAAAAATCAGCATCGTGCCTGCCAGGCCGCCAGCTGATATTTTTTCCCCAAACAGAAAGAAGGAAAGAACGGCTCCGGAAACAGGCTGCAGGTAAATGAGAAAGCTCGCAAGTGAAACCGGAATGAGCCCAAGAGCGCTGTTCCATAGAGAGTAGGTTACCACTGAATTCATGATGGCCAGATAAAAAAGAATCAGCAGCGACTGCCAGGTCCAGGAGCCTGCCCCTTTGAACGCGATCTCTAAAAGCGCTGGCAGAAATAGAAGCAGGGCCCCGAGCGAAAATGTGTCGCGGCAGATCAGACGCCAGTGGTAGCGTTCAATAAGCTTTTTGCCGACGATTCCATACATCGCCCAGGCAAATTGTGGAACCAGGGTCAACAGACAGCCTGCCCATATCTGCCACGCGGCAATTTCCGGATTGGCGGTGAAATCGTTGCCAAGCAGCGCCAGGCCGAGCAAAGCCAGAAAGATAGAAATGAACTGCGTCGGCAGGATTTTTTCCCCAAGGAAGAAAGCGGCGAGAATGACGGTAAAAAGCGGTGGAGTGCCTGACAGTATCGATGCTGCCATTCCAGGAGCCCAGATTAAACCAAAATTCATGCCGATGATAAGCAGAAAAACGCCCCAGAAGGCCAACTGGAAAAAACTCCGCCGGTCTTCCGGTGCAACGCCATGAAGAGGCAGGCTGCGGTCGGCGGCCATAAAGAAACCGCCGGCGATCAAAAACCGGAGAAAGCCTAGAAAAAGCGGTGGAATGTCACCAAGGGCCAGTTTGGTGAGCGGATAGGCGACGCCCCAGATCAGCGCGGCACAGGTCACGCGCAGAATACCGCCAGTCATTGGTGAAATCGTCATGCCAGGCCCCTTGCAGATATGGTTGTCATTCTACCAGATTACTGTCAGCAAGTCTCTGACCTTCCCAAATTCTGCCAGGAAATCGGTACTTAACCAATGCTTAACATTAAAAATGGTAAATTTTTTTGGCAATGGCTGGACGTACCCCGGAATCATTCATATAATTTATCTATAATTCATCAACAGCAGGTAAAAAATGACACGATCGACTAAATTCAGTTGCCTGACACGTCTTTGGCTGTCAGTGGCTTTTTTGCTGGTATTCAGTGTGCTGCCCGCTTTTTCGGGTGGTCTGAATCTTGTCTATGAACAGGTCGTCAAAGATTCGTTCGGCAATGAAATCGGTTATCGGAGCGTCAGTTTCAAAAGCCCGTCCGATCTACCGGCCGGTAATGCCTGGCGCAATTACCTGAATCTGAAACTTTCTGACGGTCGCACTATCTACGAATATGCAAGCGCAGTTTCCCAGTCTCTTTCGAAGCCATTGAACCTTACCCTCAGCGATCGCAGCAGTAATTCTTATACCGCCAAGTCGAGCAGTGGCTACAATCTCAATCTCTACAACTATATCAACAGTTTTTCATCGGATTCGAGCAAGACGTTTCTGTTTCTGCATGAATTTGGCCACGTAGCCATGCTCAATGCTTATCCATCCTCATACAATTTTGCCAATCTAAACTACGGCAGTGACGGCAAGCATTATATCGATGAAGTTCTTCCGGATGACAATACCGCCTGGGTTGAAGGCTGGGGTAACGCCTTCGCCGCCAGCAGAAACAATGGCAAGGTCTTTTCATTCGATCTTAACAGTAC
>CAZPCO010000438.1:0-3303 GCA_964585025.1 uncultured bacterium
GGCTCAATTTGACCTGCACCATCACGCACAACGCAGGGAAACTTGTCAAATAACTGCTTACACCTTAAACATAACAAAAAGGGTGGGGCTTGGCAAGGATAAAGTGTAAAATATTTTTTACGCTGGTTTCAACGTGCTTTTCGGCCATGCTGACCCGGAGCCATGAGAGTTTTCGTCTTGCGACGACGGGCTGCACCTTTTTCCTTGCCGGTTTTCAGCGCCCGGCCAAGTTGCCCGAGAACGCCCAGTTCAAGATGTTCTTCCTGGAGGGCAATGATTTCATCGCGGATCATTGCTGCCTTCTCAAACTCCATTCGGCCGGCGGCGGCATTCATTTCGGTTTTCAGGTTGTTGAGAAGTTCTTCGAGTCTGACGGCATCGATATCCTTTGCTTCTCGGCGTTCGGGGCCGTCACCGGGAACGAACAATCCAGGCAGCGATTTGATGATCGTCTGTGGCTGAATGCCGTTATCCAGGTTGTATTTTTCCTGGATGCTCCGGCGGCGGGCAGTTTCGTCGATGCAGTATTTCATGGCGGCAGTAACATGATCGGCAAAGAGAATTACTTCGCCGTTGGCGTTACGGGCAGCCCGGCCGCAAATCTGCATCAATGCCCATGCAGAACGAAGAAAGCCTTCCTTGTCGGCGTCGAGAATCGCCACAAGGGAAACTTCAGGCAGGTCGAGTCCTTCACGCAGCAGATTGATGCCAACCAGAACTTTGATTTCGCCGGCACGCAGGTCACGCAGAATTTCGATGCGCTCGAGGGTGTCGATTTCATCATGCAGGTAGCTGGTCGGAATATTCAGGTCAGAAAGATAGCCTGACAGTTCCTGAGCCATTTTTTTGGTAAGAGTGGTCACCAGCACCCGCTCATTGCGGTCGAGGCGTGTCTGAATCTGGTTTATCAGATAGTCGATCTGCCCTTCGCTTTTAACCACACTGATTTTTGGGTCGAGGAGCCCGGTCGGGCGAATCAGCTGCTCGGCAACCCTTTCCTGAGAGGTTTCCAGTTCGTATGGGCCGGGTGTAGCTGAAACGAAGAGCAGTGGCCGCTTGCGTTCGAGAAATTCATCGAAGGTCAGACAGCGGTTATCCAGGGCCGATGGCAGCCGGAAGCCGAAATCGACGAGCGTCTGCTTGCGGCTGCGGTCGCCGCGACACATTCCCTTGAGCTGCGGTACCGTCATATGCGATTCGTCGAGAATGATCAGGCAATCCCTGGGAAGGTAGTCTACAAGTGTGTCTGGCGGTTCGCCCGGGTTGCGGCCCGAGAAATGGCGGGAATAGTTTTCGATGCCTTTGCAGAAGCCGGTTTCACGCATCATTTCCATGTCGTAGCGGGTTCGTTCGTAGATGCGCTGCGCTTCGATCATTTTGCGGTTTTCTTCGAAATATTTTACCTGATCTTTCATTTCGACTTCGATGTTGGCAAGGGCGCGTTCCATCTTTTCACCGGTGGTGACGAAGTGCTGTGCCGGGAAAATGTCGACAGAATCGAGTTTCTGGGTGACTTCGCCGGTCAGAGGGTCGAATTGCTCGAGTTTGTCGATTTCGTCGCCAAAAAACTTAACCCTGATGGCCAGTTCGCTGGAAGCAGGGAAAATGTCGATGGTTTCGCCGCGGGCGCGGAATCGCGAACGATGGAAGTCCATATCGTTGCGGGAATATTGAATGTCGATCAGGTCGCGCACCAGTTTCTGGCGGCTGATTTCCTGGTTAACTTTCAGTGGAATGCGCATTTCAGAATAATCTGAAGGTGAGCCGAGGCCGAAAATGCAGCTGACTGAGGCGACAACCAGGACATCGCGGCGCGAGAACAGCGAAGTGGTCGCTGAATGTCTGAACCTGTCTATCTGTTCGTTGATAGCCGAGTCTTTCTCGATGTAACTGTCGGTCGATGGAATGTAGGCTTCAGGCTGGTAATAATCGTAGTAGCTGACAAAATATTCGACGGCGTTTTCCGGAAAAAATTCTTTGAATTCGCTGTATAGCTGGGCTGCAAGGGTTTTGTTGTGGGTTATCAGCAGAACCGGTCTCTGAACCCTTTCGATGATGTTGGCCATCGTGAAGGTTTTGCCGGAACCGGTGACGCCGAGAAGAGTGATGCGGTCGTTACCCTGTTCTACCCAGCGGGTAAGTTTCTTTACGGCTTCCGGCTGGTCGCCACGCAGTTGAAAAGGACTATGCAGTTTAAAATAGCGGTTGCCTTGTTTTGCCATGATGGCCCATATTATAATACGAAACGGCATGAGCGTGAAAATTTTCGGGAGCATAGCATGAAACTTTATATCGTAGCAGACATGGAAGGCATTGCCGGCGTTGTGGCCGAAACTCAGACCGGTGGAACATCACCCTGGTTCGAGGCGGCGCGGGTGCAATATACCCGCGAAATCCGGGCGGTTTGCGAAGCCGCTATCAGTGCCGGGGCTGAAGAAGTTTACGTCAACGACTTTCATGGAAACGGTCTGACCGTACAGACTGAAATGCTGCCACGCGAGGTAATGGTTATCCGTGGCGAATTCAGGCCTACTTCCGGGTATGATCTGCTCGATTCAACTTTTACCGGGCTGGTTCTGCTCGGAATTCATGCCAGGTCCGGCACTTACGGCAGTGTTCTGCCGCATACTTATACGAGCAGGGTTTCCTTCGAACTTTTCGGCCAGCCGGTCGGAGAATTCGATATTCTGGCACTGCTGGCCGGAGAAATGAAGGTGCCGACCCTGCTGATAAGTGGTGACTCGAAATCTATCGAACAGGCCGGCACCAACATGCCATCGACTCATACTGTCATCACCAAATATTCGATCGGCACTTCCGGGGCAATGTGTGTGCATCCTGACCGTGTCTGTGAGCAGCTTCGCGATGAAATGAAGCGGGCGTTGAAAAATGTCTCTGCCATCGAGCCTTCGCAGATTTCCGGGCCGGTGCAGCTGACGATTCGCCTGCGCGATGTCAGTCTGGCTCCAAGGCTTGAATGGATTCCCGGTATCAAAAGAACCGGTGATGCGGTATTCGAATACACGGGGTCTAACATGAAAGCCATCGCCAACATTGTCTATGGCGTCGCCACTCTCGTCGAAGCCCGCTTTTAAAACTGTCATTGCGAGGGTCGCAGACCCGAAGCAATCGCAATGGCTAACCGGGATCAGCTTATAAAGACTTTTAGTCTGGATATCTTAAAGTCTTCGTCCTGCTTCAAAGCGCTTGTGATCAAGGCTTCTTCTCTAGGCCGAGCTGACTGATCTTGCGCTGCAGGGTGCGCCGGGAAATTTTCAGGGCGGCGGCGGTTTTCGACACATT
>CAZPCO010000439.1:0-3294 GCA_964585025.1 uncultured bacterium
CGCTGCTCTGCTTGATTTCGAAATTTTCTGAAAGCAGAGCAAAATCGGGATCGACGCTGCGAGCTCTGGCGATCAACTGCTGCATCAGGCTGACCGGAACGGCGTGGCCCATATCGACCATAACACCGTCGATGCCATATTTCTGCTGATAGAAAGGTACCAGATCGATGATTGTCTGCCAGAGCGGCATATTTGCCAGTTCCTGTCTGGCCAGTCGCCGGTCATACATCCTGATGGTATTGTAGGCTATATAGTTGAACTCAGGTTTCTGCGGATTTTCATCGTTATACATGCGCAGATAAGTGACATCACCCCATGGCGGCTGATTATCATCAGGCGGCCAGTCGGCAAAAGCGCCGGGAATTCTGACACTGCAGCTTTTGCCTGTTTCAACATCGATGCCCTCACCGCGATACTGCTTCTTCGCATTGAATTTCACTGAAGATGCAGCGGGCGGCAATTTAAAAAAGTTTCGATAGTCGGCATGGGGCGGCGGCAGTTCGTTGAGATCGCCGGCTGTGACTTTGGCATTGATAACCTTCAATTCTTCAGCAGTAAAAACAGGGTTACCATAATGAGCGGCGGCCTTGACCGGATCTGTTTCGCCAGGAATACGATCGACAATCTTTTCATCGATCCAGTAAAACCAGTCCGGGTGCTCGGAGATCCAGTCTGAATCTTTGCTGGCAGTTCTAAATACGAATTCACAGATTACCCGGATACCAAGAAGATGACAGGCTTGAATGAAAGCGCGGAACTGGTCTTCGACGCCCATTTTAATAAGAGGATCGGCAAGGGTCTCTTCAATTTTATATGGGTTGCGTATGGCATATGGCGAACCAAGCTCGCCCTTATTGCCATCATGCCCGATGGCAGTGACCGGTAACAGGTGTATGGTCGTGCAGCCGAGAGATTTGATATAACCCAGCATGGCAATCGCCTTGAGAAAGGTGCCTGATTCACGCATACCATCGTCATTGAGAGTCAGATCGACCTTGTTGCCACCCAGATGCCCGTCACCATTATGATCGTAGGCTGCGGTAAGACGGACAAAAATATTATAAATAGCTTCATGGTTGATCCAGGCGCCACCTGCACCGCCTGCAAGCTGTCTGTTCAGCGAGCAAAGCGGATCTATTCCCTTGATACCGTGCGTTTCGATTGCTTCAAGGTGTCTGAGGTAGTATTCCCCGGGATGAACGGCAATCGGGGGTTTGCCGTCCTCTGGTTGCCGGCCTGTTTCTGTCCATAGAGCCGGAACTTTATATGTCGACTTGAACGGCCGTGCCGCAAGTTCTTTGAGCTGCTTCTTCATGGCTGCAATAGGATTTGAAAAGGTTTCGGTCATCGAGAGCCACCTCCGGAAAAATTAATCGCCAGATTATGCCGCGATTCTATCACAACCTTGTAAATAAACCAATTCAGACAAGTCAACTCTTCAATTCTTTAAATACAAAGATGGAATCCAGGCAATTGCCAGGCAAGACAACTGTGTCTGCAGCGAAGTTTTTTTATGCAGTTATCGATAATGAATTCTAAACTTTACAAGTTGAGCAATATTTATTATGATAGCGGCAAATAATCAGCACAACCTGCTGAATTAAGGAGACTCCGATGGCTATCAAAGTTGACAGAGAAAAATGTGTTGGTTGTGGCGCCTGCGTAGGCACCTGCCCAGTAGAAGTTCTCGAAATGAAAGACGGCAAAGTTGCTTATAAAGGCGACGGCTGCATCGAATGCGGCGCCTGTGTTTCTTCCTGCCCGGTTGAAGCTCTGAGCCTGTAATATTTACAAAAAACCGCCAGACCCTGGTCTGGCGGTTTTTTACTGAGCATTTTCAATTAGAGATTGTTTATTAGGTCGTCAAGCTGCTCGCTGGGTTCATTGCCCGCAGCACCATCATCATTGCCAGCAGGAGCGGTTTCGGTAGCATCCTGAGCAGGTTGCTCGCCTGCAGGGGCGCCATCAGCAGGAAAATCCGGATTGTCAGCCGGGAGAGCCTGCCCATCCTGGCCTGCATCTGGTGAGCCAAAGTCATTGCTGGGCGGCTGCGCAGGAGCAGAGTCACCTTCTGCCGGCTGATCGGCCGGCTGACCTTCAGGCTGATCAGCAGATGAATTTTCTTCATAACTTCGGATTGGGCTGGCCTCTTTTTCCTTCTCTGATGCGTTGAGTTCTCTTTCAAGGCTCGAAGCTTTGCTTTCAACCTCTTCAAGTTCTTTGCGGGCTTTGTTCAATTCTTCTTCCTTGGCGGCAACGTCGTCTTTAAGTCGGCGGCGGCGACGTTCATAAAGCTCGTCTTTGAGGGAATACCAAAGGCGATCGGCCTTGTCGTAGTCTTCCTTGAGCTCTTTAAGTTCGTTCTCCAACTGTGGCACCTTGTTTGCGAGGCTGTCTTTTTCTTTGTAGGCTTCAGCAAGCGCTGCTGACTTTTCCTGCATAGCGGCCGATTCGGCGCCAAATTTTTCGACACGCTCCATTTCGCTCCAGGACTTTAGCCGCTCATCACGCAACTGAGCGTTCATCTCCTGCTGGAAACTGGTCTGCACCATTTCGGTTTCACGAAGTCGCTCAATAAGACTGCCGGTGCGTTCTTTAACCGCCGGATCAGTTACGAGATTGAAAACCTTTTCATAGCATTCGATAGCGGCCTTATGGTCTGAATAGCAGACAGCCTGGACAAAGCCCAGAGTTTCCAGAAGTTTTACGTCATCAGGGGTTTTGGCCAGCTTTTCAACGCAGTCTTTTTTGAGAGCTTCAATGAGACCAAAATCATCGAAAGCCAGAATCGATCGGTCGAGACGCATAGCCTTCGCGTATGATTCAATTGCAGCAGCCAGATTGCCCTGCTTTTTGAGTTCAACTGCCTCGTCATAGAGAATCTGAGCATCTTCCTTTACCGTAGCCTGGCCGGCAGTTTCCTGTTGGGCATAAGCGCCGGGCACCATCAATGGTCTTTCGCACACACCGTTGAAAAAGGCGCTGAAAGCAAGCAATATTAAACCAGCATTGAACTTTCGCATCAGAAACCTCTCAAGAAGAGTATGGAATAAGAATACCACCATAAAAAAATTTTCTCAACAGCTACATTGCACCAGTTTGCCTTTCGTGGGTTGACTTGCTCTGCAGTCAGTGCTATAGGAAGTAAAAATGCTTCGTCAGGAAAGGAATTTTTGCACCAGGCAGGAGCATAATTCAAAGGAGACAGTTAAGACACACAGAGTTTACAATTTTTCAGCCGGTCCGGCAGTGCTTCCCGAAAAGGTTCTGCAGCAGGCAGCAGCAGAAATGCTG
>CAZPCO010000440.1:0-1484 GCA_964585025.1 uncultured bacterium
GTTTTCTTGGATTGAAACGACTTCTGTTCAAAACCAAACTTGCTCATTTATTTAACCTCGACCAGGTCGATAAACTTCTTCAGGGTCTTCTCCGTTAAACCAGGGACTTCCTTGAGATCATCGAGCGAAAAGAAACCCCCGTTGCCGTTGCGAACCGCAACGATCTTTTCTGCCAGCTTTTTGCTTACTCCGGGCAGAGCATTGATATCTTCAATGCTGGCGAAATTAAGGTTAAGCTTGTCACCCCAGGCTGCCTGCCCGGCATGACCGCCGACAGCAGTGGCATAGTTTTCAAGATATCTGATGCGCTTTCTGGTCATTCCTTTGATATTCAAAAGATCGTCGAGAGATTTGATTTCCCCCTGCTCTCTTATGTAATCGTAGATTTTTTTGGCCAGACCTGGTGTCATTTCAGGCAACGATTTTATGCTTTTTAGATCAGTACGATTCAAATTCAGCTTGCCGGCATTCTCGTTTTCGTTGAATGTTTCACCCTTAACCAGAACGGTTGAATCAGTCAAACCTGCAATATGATCTATCTGCAGCATCAGCTTTTTATTCTGCTGAGAAATACTGCTTATTTTTACTATCAACATCATGATGCCCATGCCCAGCAGAATTATCAGGAGGGCGAAGGCAATCTTTTCGAGTCTCGTCAATACCATCGCGTCACTGCTCCTTCACGAACACTCTGGTTTTGATGATGCTTCGGCTCTGATCGACCTGCACGGCACCATTCTCAGAGGTCATATAAACGGGAAATGGCAGCTGCCGGAACTGCTGCATATAACTGCGACTGCGCGAGGTAATCGTGTTTGCGAGATGATAATTTTCCATCAGCCAGTCAGACGGATGCCGGAAGCTGACGGCTACCCCTTCCGGATTATGATTGCGTGCGAACTGGGTAAACGCATCGAGCGGATAAGGCAGATCGGCAAGAAAAATGAAATCTGGCTTGAAAGCAACCTTTGTTGCCAGAGGATGCACATTTCCGGAGACGTAGAGAAAATTTCGGTCATTGGAAACGATTTTAAGAATCAGACCATCGTAATATTGCTGAAAACTGCTTTCTGATGCAAGTCTTTCGGGATACAGCACTTCTACCTGGCCGGCAGCATCTTCGATTCGGTCGCCGGCGGCAACAATCTGTACCGGAACCTTATAGCGATAGACATCTTCGATCAGCTGATTGTAGGAATCGAACGCCAGTTCCCAGAAATATGATGGCGGAACACCTGCATTCATGCCACTTTTGATTCGTTTTTCTAGTTTAAGGTCTCCGAAGAGAAAAATGCGGGCAAATTCTTCAAAATTCACCCTTCTGCCGTTTGTCGGCAACGGAAAAGGCACATAAAGCCGATTGATTCTATAGTTGGCAAAAATAGAATGCAACCCGGAAATTCGTTCAGGCAGGGCAGAACTGAGTATCACCGCGCTGATTTCTCGTGCCTTCTTGCCTGAAAGCGCAGGCTGCACAACCCTTT
>CAZPCO010000440.1:1494-3285 GCA_964585025.1 uncultured bacterium
GCCAAGAGAGTCATTGAGGCCCGCATCGACAAGGGTAATCCGCCCCCCTGATTCTACCAGCAATGAAGAACCATAGCCGACATCGAGCATGGTCAGGCGCATATCAGGAACCCTCTCGGTGCGACTGAAGGCAAAAATGCCAACACCGGCCAGGGCAATCACGAGCAGCATGCCAAGAGCAGTAAGTGAATTGCGGTATTCTTCGTCTTCCCAGAGGTCACTTGCAGCTGAATATATGGCCAAGGCCCAGACTTTTATATCTGCAAAAAAGTATACGAGATGCAGAACCATATAATAGACGACCAGTTCGCCGAACCCTGGTTGCGAAACTCTGGGAAATGGGATGAGCATGGCAAAGAAAGTGGCCATGCCGAGAAAGAATTTAACCCCCAGCCAGTTTGCCGCATTGAGAACAAGCGCGACCGGCATACCTATCAGAGGCACAAAAGCGCCAATCAGGCCTGCCACCAGACCGATCTGCACGATTACACCGACCAGAGGAATTGCAATTACATTTGCAAGCGGAGAAGCCAGGGAAAACTGACCAAAATAATAGGCGCTAAGAGGCCCCATCATGGCGACAAGAATCGCCACCTGTGCTGCAAGGAAACTCTGCAGCCAGCCGGGCAGCATCTCGAATGCAAAACTCTGAAAGCCGGAATAGTTTGAAAGACGGTTCGCAAACGCGATTACAATCAGAAAATAGAGGCCGGTCAGAGGGAAAAAATACGGATGCAGCACGATCGGTCTGTGGATAATGATCAACAGATAAAATAATCCGGTTGCAGCCGCCGTCAACATCAGACCAGGCCCACGCAACAGACGCTTCAGAAAATTGTGTGACGGCTCAGAAAACATTGCCAAAGCATAGATGGCCATTACCGACAGTGTGAAGCTTGGTTCGGTCAGCTGCAGCGGTGTCATGAAAAGAATGAAATCACATGCCACGCATAGAGAAAAAAGAACCGAAAATTTGAAACCAAGATTCTGCAGATAAGCCCGCGCCAATATGAAAAGACTGTTCATGAGAGCGGCACGAACCGCTGAACTGGGCCAGCCGACGATCAGAGCGAAAGTGAAAAGAGAAAATACTATGATAGGAGCGAAAACTCGTAATGGAACCCGGAAAATAGCAAAAATGCCACAAAGCAGACCAGCAATGATAGTTACATGCAGCCCGGAAACGGCCAGAACATGGGAAACGCCGGTCATGCGGAATTCCTGAGAAATCTTTGCCGGCAGACCGCCTTTAAGACCAAGCAGGACGCCGCCAAGAAAGCTAGATTCAGGATACGGCATCGTCTGCTTGATGACTTTCAATATTTCGTTTTTAACATAGAGGGCAAAACGGTACCAGGCGGAACCGCCTTCAGCATGTTCAATGACTCGCAGAGTTGCCTTGCGGGGCATAATGCGGACAGTACGGTATATTCCACGATTACGCAGATGGGCACGATAATCGAGAGCCCCGGGATTGCGGGTTTCAGCGGCTTCGCTCAGCTGACCGTCAACCTCGACGACCTGATTGAAAGCAACTTCCCTGAATGACTCTGCTTCCTCGACAATCTGAGCGAGCAGCAGGCCGCCGGTCACCGCTTCGGCAGCCGATTCATCGTCGATGTTTTCAAATTCAGATTTTTTCTTGCCGGCATTGGCTGAACCGTGGCTGACCTGGACCCGTTTACGCTGAACCTTGCGGATAGTTTCTGGCTGTATAAGCACTTCCAGATTCGAACTGCCTAGTTTTGGCTCCTCGATTACCCGGCCACGGATACGCCAGCGCGTGTTTTC
>CAZPCO010000441.1:0-3282 GCA_964585025.1 uncultured bacterium
CACCATTGCCAGAATGAACAGGTTCGGGGTGCCGGTGTAGCTGACGAGAGTCGAAGTCAGGGTGCTGCCGACCAGCCCGCCGATCAGGCCTCCGTAACCAATGATGGCGTATAGTCTCTTGCTCTGTGTTACCGAGAATACATCGTTCATGAAAGACCAGAACATGCTTACTGCCATCAGCGAAAACATGTTGACCCAGATGTAGTAGGTGCCGATGGCGAGAATTTTGAACAGGCCGGGAGATTCTCTTTTCTTTATGAGATCACCGCTGCGTGTCTCTGCTTCTGTAGAAAGACTCCGGGTCGCGATTGCGGAGGTTTCTGGAAGTTCTGCGGTCATAGTTGCTGCTGGCGCTGTTTCTGCCTGCTGCTGTCTGCCGTTTGTCGCTTCACCGACAAACCTGGTGGGTTCGGAACCGGGAATCGGCAGCAGAAAGGAAAATATGGCCCAGAATCCGAGAAGGCTGAGAGCGAAGAATCTGGTGATGAAAGGTATGAAAATGT
The DNA here is from genome assembly GCA_964585025.1 of uncultured bacterium. Classification (GTDB taxonomy): domain Bacteria; phylum Muiribacteriota; class Ozemobacteria; order Ozemobacterales; family Ozemobacteraceae; genus Rifleibacterium. Next base: position 504 of record CAZPCO010000441.1, read on the forward strand.
CTCTTTTGAAATGACCGACGATCAGGCTGTAAATAGCATTGATGACGACCAGACTGGCCATCGAGAAAATGTTCAGCAGCGGGATGTTTTCTGAGCCTAGTTCGAGCGCCAGACTTTCGCGTACCGGTTTGATGACGTAATAAGAGCAGATGACGCAAAAAAAGTAGGCCAGGGAAACCAGAGTGATTTTCGATTCAGCCTGGTCATGGTGCTGAATGCTGCTGGAGTCGCTTTGTGACTGAATTGCCAATATCCGGTTCCTGATTGTGTGGTGCGCCTATTATAAAGACCGGCAGCTAAAAGTCAATTATTATGTTCGATGATCCAGTCAGCTGCTTCTTTCAGTGTTGCAAAGGTTTGAACCTGTTCGTAGCCAGGCAGAGCTGCCGGGCCGATCAGTATTGGCGTCACACCTGTCTTTATGCCTATTTTGATATCGGAACTGCGATCGCCGATCACATAAGAAACTGCGGGGTCGATATCATGCTCGCGTACGGCTCTCAGAATCATGCCGGGATTCGGTTTGCGGCATTCACAATCGGTCTGGCCGTCGATATATGGAAAATCCGGATGATGAGGGCAGTAATAGATGGCATCGAGTCTGGCACCGGCTGTTGCCAGTTGATTATGCAGCTTGGTATGAATTTTTTCGAGCTGGTCGAGGGTTATCAGACCGCGCGAAATACCCGACTGATTGGTGATGAGAATCAGCATGAAGCCGGCCTGCTGCAGTCGTGCAAGTGCTTCGGCCACCCCATCGTAAATGTTGAAGTCGTCAGGGCTGGAAATATACCCGGGGTCTGGATTCAAGGTTCCGTCACGGTCGAGAAATACAGCTTTATGCATTGGTTTTCCTGGTATCTGCAAGGTCATATTTGTTGATGATTTTGGCCAGAACTGTCTGGGGCTTGATTGCCCACATGCATGATTTGTGTGAGCAGGTTTCCTGGTGACACTGCAGACATGGCAGACTTTCTTCATACAACGAAAGATGCTTGTTTCCGCGCGGTTCAACAGCTTCGCGTGTCGTCGGGCCAAAGATCGCCACCGTCGGCGTGTCAACTGCCCAGGCAATATTCATCGGGCCGGTGTCGGCTGTGACGAAGAGGTCGAGACTGGCCAGCAGTGCGGCAAATTCATCGATTCTTACGGCTTCGTGAACAAAGGCAAGCCCTGGACCGGCAGCGGCGACGATGGCTTCGGCAGCTGCCCGTTCGCCGGGGCCCCAGGTCACCAGGGTCGGGTTGCCGGTGTGCGCATGCCAGAGCTTTATCAGTTCTACCCAATATTCTTCAGGCCATGCTTTTGAAGAGTAGGTTGTGTGCGGGTTGATGCCAAGCAGTGGCCGCTGCCCGGAAAATCCGGATTTAATCGAATCAGCAGCCCGTTTGCAGACAATTTCAGACATTTTAAGACCGGGAAAAGTGAGTTCGCCATCGATGCCGAAATGGCGGAAAAATTCTCCGAATAGAAACATCAGGTGGCGGTTGGGATTGGCAGGGGCAAAGGTCTTTGTATATGCATGCCGGCGAAAACGGTAATCAAAACCGTATCGCTCGCCTATCCCGCTCAAAATGCTGATAATCGCTGTGCGCGGGTTAGCAAACAGGTCATAAAGCGTCGAAAAGCGTTCGCGCCGAATTGCCCGCAGCAGCTTAGCCGTTTCGACGATTCCGGCATGATTCGGCAGTTCGAACAGTTTGATGCCAAGGTCAAGCGGAACTATCTGCCCAAAGGGCTTCTGGCAGAGCAGAGCAATGGTTTCATCCGGGTTCTGACGGCGCAGCATACGCAATACCGGAATCAGATGAACGATGTCACCGAGTCCTTTGAGTCTGATGATCAATTTGCCGGGCATTTCTGACTCCTGCTCCAAATAGATGGCTGCTGCAATATAGCAGAGCTCCGGCTATTTTTCCAGCATCGTGGATCTTGCGGGAGAGGCTGTTGACCATTATAATCAAAACATTATCCATGATGATGAGGTACACTTTGATGAAGAACCGGTATTTTCAGGCTCTGCTGGTCGCTGTTCTGTTGTTTGTGTCAGCTCAGGCATGGGCGGGTTCTTTTTATCGTATCATCGGCATGCTCGATGTGCGCGATGAACAGGTAATGCTTTCTACTGATGATTGTCGCGTTTTCACTCTCGATATGTCATTGAGCGAAGCCCGCAGATATGACGGGCAGCTGGTGCAGATCGATGGGGTCGCCAAAGATTCAGTGCAGCTGGCTGAACTCGATGTTAAAGCGGTTCGCCCTTATGAAAAACGTATTGAAGTTAAAGATCCTCAGCCATACAAAAATTTTCAGAAACCGGCAGAAATCGTCAAATTCGATAATAGAGAGCTGATTGTAAAAAATGTTCGCTGGAAACGCCTTAAAGAGAAAAACGAAGCCGGTGAAACCGTATTTGCCTGGAAAACTGTAAAAATCAACCCTGATCTGGTTGAAGGCGCTTATCTGATCAAAAAGCCGTTTCCGCCAGAATGGATTGCAGCACACTGTCTGATGCTTTTCACCTTCAAAAAGGGTGGTATGGTCGATGATCAGGGCAATGAATCACGCGGCCTGGTGCTGAGCATCGAGGCTTATCAGCGTAAAGATCAGAATTATTCCCTTAAAGAAGGTATGAAGAAAACTTTCGGCATCGTCTGGGTTCTCACCACCTGGGAAGACTACGCAGCCGAAACCTGCCATTTCGATACAAAAAAGCTGATTGTCTACCCGATCAAGTTTACCGCCGAACAGAACCGCAATCTTTTGCGTGAAGCGGTCA
>CAZPCO010000442.1:0-3279 GCA_964585025.1 uncultured bacterium
CCTGAGGCTTGACGTAACCAATGCGCGTCATAGTGCAGCCACGTTAAAACTCTAGAGAATATGTAACGACCTGAAGGGGCGACCAGTAACGGTGACGTTACTGCTCCACCGCATATTGATATGTCTTCAAGAAGGAAAACCGATTCTAATCTGCAAGTTCAACAGACAACCCCCGGTAACACGGGGGTTGTTTCTTTTCGGGAAAACAAAGCTGAGGAAAGGCCGGTCTGTTTTACCTAAAAAGAAAAACCGCTTCGTTGAAGCTGTTACGGCTCCGGCGAAGCGGTTTTTATAGAGGCGTTGTTACTGATTGCCGGCGAGGCGGGCTTTAGCGGCGCGGGCTTCGATCATGTCGCGTCCGTCATCTTTTTCGATGATTTTCTGATACCAGGCCTGGGCATCTGTAGTGCGTCCGACTGCCTGCAGAGCATCAGCAAATTCGAGGGCCCTGACCATGAAAACCTTGTCATCTGCTGGTTCAGGGTCACGGGTAAAAAGTTCTTCGTAAAGGGTGACGAGCTTTTCGTTCTGCCCTGATTTCTGGCAGGCGATCATCAGACGGTTTTTGGCGTCAGGCATCAGCGAAGTGTCGGGATATTTCTTCAGGAGATGTTCGAGCACTGCGATTACATTGGCATAATCCGGCGGGTCTTCACCGAGCAGATAGAGATTTGAAAGCCGCCAGCATGATTCCTGGGCCTGATCGGTCTGCGGGCATTTTTCAATAACCTGTTTATGCAGCTCCTTGAACTGATCGAGTTCCCATTTTTCGAGACCGGTCATCTCTGTATAGAGCTTTACTGCCAGAGCCTGCTGCTCGTCTTTGCTGAGAGCGTCAGAAACGTTGAAGGTGCCATCGGGAGATGGGTTGTATGCCTGAGTTGAATCATCAGGACTCGATGGCAGGGCTTCGGTTCCAGATGCAACGTTAACAGCATCTGTTCCGGCATCTTCGCCTTTGTTTACGCTTTCAAGCCAGCGTTTGGCAAAATTGTTGGCCGGATCTCTGGAAAGAACATCTTCAAAAACCTTTTTTGAGCCATCTTTATCGCCTTTTCTAAACTTGATAAGGCCCATGAGGTTTTTCATCGACAGGCTTTCAGGATAACTGGCTATGCCGATTTCAAGAATAGTTTCAGCATTTTCGTATTTCTGCAGTTTGCCGAGCAGCGAAGCGGCTTCGACATAAAGGTCTTCGCTGGGCGCTTCTTTGATTGCAGTTTTGTAAAGCTGCAGCGCTTCTTCGAATTTTTTAGCGCTTTGCAGAGCCCGTCCCTTTTTGATCACTTCTTCAGAAGCGATCAGAGTGCCTGCCAAAAGCAGAATAAACACCAGTAACCCGAATTTTTTCATCACCGAACCTCCTGGTCATTTGTCCTTTTTGCGAAGATTGCCTATTTTAAGCTCAGATTCAACGCATGTCGAGTAAAACTGACAGGCAATCGAAAGGGTTGACGCCTTGCCGCCACCCTTTTCATCAGATATCAGCTGCATAATGACATTGAGAAACTTGAATCGCCCCGAACTGTCGGTTTCTTGCTTGAATACGAATGAGCGAACCTGTTTTGAGCCGTGAAAATTTGATTCCTTGCCTTCTTCATTGCGAAAAAGAGTCGCTTTGTCTTTGTCGTAGGTATACCGGATTTTCTTTTCGTCACCATCGCGAATGGCATAGAAAGAAAAAGAATTCTCATTGCATTCCTCAGGAACAACGCGCTTGAGGGAGCGGACATCGGTTCTGATCCGCTCGACGATGTTGTCCATCAGACGCTGGATGTTGAGCATATCGGTGCCTTTTTTGAAATGGCGCGTAGTACGGTTCATCAGCAGCATGGCCATGGTCAGCACCATACTAGATATGGCAACGACCACTACGACTTCCATCATGGTTACGCCTTTGCGTTCAGCCATTACGTTCTCCGAACTTGAGCACTGAAAGCTTTACTGACTGCTCAGTTTTCTGGTCTGATTCGTCGACCCGGTAATACACTTCCAGGTCGAGCCTGAGAATGCGGGCGCCGGAATCTTCCGAATAGCCGAACTGGCAACGAAAATTGCGGAACGAGGTTTCCATATCCTTTTGAACGCCGGCGTCAGCGACTGCCTGGAGGGTTTTCTGCAGATCTTCATCGTCAAGAACGCGAACTTTGCCGCGGCCAGCGAGTTTTTTGACTCTTTCGAGGCATTCTTTATAATGGTAACCAAGCAGGCTGTCGAGAAAACTGGCTGCTATCTGGCCGGCCATCATGTGTTTGCCGACTGAATAAGCGCCCCGGGTCTGGGTGGTGCCCATCCACATCAGAGGGAGCATTGCCAGCCCGAAAATTGTGACCCCGACCAGGAGTTCGATCATCGACATACCAGAGCGCCAGCCGGCGGCTTTATTCATCATCGTCATTACCCGCCTTTCCGGCTGTCAGCAGGTAACCGCGCATATTTTCCATCATCTGAACCGCAAGTGCCGGTTTTTGGGCTGCCATGGCGGAATGATAAAGAAAAAACGGCGCCCGCAGCAGGCTGCACGAGCTCTTTATCTGGCCGAATTCCTCGAGACGCTTGGGAAGGTTCAGGTAATTGCAGGCGATGCCGCCGACAAAGACGATTTCTTTGCGCACCCCTGATGACCACATGATCTGATCGTAGGGAGTATTGTTCTGGTCGTTGAGGCAGATGAGATGAACGCCGATCAGTGCTTCACCTTTAATGGTGATCGGGTCACCGCGCAGGCTGACGAAGGTCAGAAAGCTTTCCTGGGTGATCTCGGTTTTGATTTTCTTGTAAAAATCGTAGGCTGGACCACGCGCGAGCATGTTGCCGGCCGGCCCAAGCTTGAACTGGGCGGTATCTATATCGTAACCGCGGGTGATGCTGTCGATTTGAATTGGCCCGTCGACGAGCACGACGCCGCCGCCGATCTTGTCGTTAGCCATTTTCAGCGCCGGCACTTTGAGCGGGCCCTTTACGTAGACAACACCGTTGACCTTGAATTTGCCCTGCTTAATGCCGGCCGCCTCAAGAAAATCTTCGCCGCTCATATAGGTTTTGCCGACCCGGCTTTCGATGCCTTTGGCGATCTTGTTTTTGGCTGTTTCGATGGCAAACCAGTTCTGACCAAGTTCTTCAAGTTTGGCTTTGGCAGCAAAACCGTCGTTGGCTTTGAAATCGATATTGGTGAAAATACGCTTCGAGTTTTTGCTATAGTCTGCGTTCATCGGCATGAAACCATCTGGAAGGCTGTCGGCGCTGCCGGTGCGCGGATTCCAGTTTTTGCCCGAAACC
>CAZPCO010000443.1:0-3272 GCA_964585025.1 uncultured bacterium
GACATCTGTAAGTTCACCCATCGTCTTGACGACAAATTCATTGCGGTCGTTCTCGATTTTGCCGGCCGGGATCTCGATATTCTTTGATTTTACGGCCATGACAACTTCAGCAGCCGAGAGTTTATAGGCATTGAGCCTGTTATTGTCGATCCATATCTTGATTTCGCGTTCGCGCACGCCCAGTTCTTTGATTGCGCCAACTCCTGGAATACCCTGCAGTCGCGATTTAACCACGTCTTTAACGTATCTAGAAAGATCCGCCACCGGTAGATTGCCCGAAATGGCCAGCGTCAAAATAGGAATAGCGCCGGTATCGAACTTTTCGACAACCGGGTCGTCCATATCGTCAGGCAGAATGCTTCTGATACTGCCAACCTTGTCCCGCACGTCCTGAACGGCCACATCGATGTTGCGCTCGAGTTTGAACTCAGCGATAACCCGGGCAATGTTTTCCGAACAGACAGATCTGACGCTTTCGATACCGTTTATACTGTTCAGCTGCTCTTCCAGCTTGTCGGCGACTTTCGATTCCATGGTCTCGGGGCTGGCACCACGATAAACACAGGTGACAGTAACGGTCGGCATATCGACTTCTGGAAATTCATCGACACCAAGGCCCAGATAGCAGAGGATGCCGAACAGAGCTATGGCCAGATAGGCCATAACTGTGGTTACAGGTCTACGAATTGCGGTATCGGCAAGAATCATGGTTTTGTCTCACTCTCGACTCTTACTGCCACACCATCTGAAAGCAGGCTGAAACCCTGGTCGACAACCATCGTGCCGGAAGCAAGGCCGGATAGAACCGAAACCAGGTTATTGCGTGCCAGGCCGATCGTAATCGGGACCTGACAGGCCACACCGTCTTTGACTGTGTAGACCCAGGCAGCACGAGGAGCACCGGGAACGACAGATGTAACACTTGCCACCTGGACGAGAATGAGAGGGACAACAGGATAGCCCTTTTCTTCGCGGATTATGACATCCACATCAGCATACCCTCCATGACTAAGCCTGTATTGGTCATTCGGAATCACGGCGATGATTTCAAAAGTGAGGGTTTGCGGATCGATCGAGGGAATTATGGTGTTGACACTTGATTCAACAGGGTCAGCCAGTAACGGGGAGTGGACCAAAACTCTGGCACCCAGATGAATGAATGGTAGAACCCGCTCAGGCAGTCTGGCTTTCAATTCAAGAACAGAATCATCGACGATATAAACGGACTGCCCATCACTGTGCTCCTGTTCCATCAATGATTTTGCAACAATCAGCCCGTCAAATGGTGCGGCAAGAGAAGAATCTCTGAGACGCTTTTCGGCGGCGCGAACACCGACCTTAGCCAGAGCATGCATTGATTCAGCAGCCGCCAAAGCCGTTCTCGCCTGTTTTATCTGACTGTCGGCAACCTGAATTGCATTCATGGCGAGCTTATACTCGCCTTCCATATGATCGAGCTGCTGTTGCGGAATCGTGTCTTTGGCACGCAGGGTTTTGGTTCTCTCGAAGTCCAGGGTTGTGGTTTCAAGACGTATTGACGCCTGATGTTTGGCCACATTGGCTGTTTCAAGCGCAGCCCTGGCTGCCTCGACCTGAGCTTCAGCCGATTTCGCGCTCATGGTTGCACTCTGCAGACTGATTTCGGCATCTTCGAGGTCAAGAACTGCAAGGGGCTGGTCTTTTCTGACGCGGTCACCCTCTCTTACCATAACCTGACCAACATAGCCGCTGTTTCTGATTTTCAAGGTCGCACGGCGCGGGGCCACCAGCTGACCGGTGCTCTTTTCGACCCACTCGGTATTGCCAACAGATGGAGCAATAAGGGTTACCGGCACCGGGTCATTGCCGGCAGCACACGCCATCGAACCGGCAATTGAAAACATACCCAGCAGCAGAATTTTTTGCACCGCCGCTTTAATGGTATGCCGCACTGTTTCAGGTTTCCAATTATTGCAATTATACAGATACCGGCCGGCTGATTGAATATATTGCATGGCGATCATTTTGTTTCCTTTGCTGTGATTATAGCCTGTTCGAGATGACCGCAGGCGTGCCATAACGCTATACGGGCGAGTTCACGGTCGAAATTGGCAGTCACTCTTCTCTGACGCGCAGAAACGAGTGCAGATTCGGCATCAAGGAGATGCTGTGAGGTTACAGCTCCAGCTTTGAAACGCTCTTCAGTAAGTCGAAGCGACTCAGCAGCCTGCTCTTCGGCCTGACTGGAAAGTGCAAGCCTGGCATCGGCCTCTTTTATACGGAGAGCAGCCTGATGAATGGCGAGATTGATGTTCCGCTGCATGTCTTCTAGATCATGGGCAGCTTTGCTTTTTCCTGCTTTTGCTTCGCGGATTCTGCTGCGGGTCTGCCCACCGTCGAAAAGATTAAACCCCATATAAAGAGTGGCGTCCCAGTTATCCTGGGTGTCATTGCTCTGGGTTCCTGAATTCCAGTTCCATTGCACGGCAAGCGATGGAAGGAGTTCTCCCCGGGCGGCTCTTTCAGAGTAAGCATGAATTTTCACCGCTTCTTTTCCGGATGACAACAACGGATGACTCTGTGAGGCAGAGGCCATGGCTTCTGCCTCGTTCAGATCAGGAATAAGAGTATCCGAGGCAGAGATCATTGAAGCATCGAGTTGCAGCCCTGAAAGCATCGACAGCCGCGCAAGCGCCAGATCTACGCCATTGGCAGCCTGGACGATATTTTCGCGACGCTCAAGAATCGCTACCTGAACTTTCAGCAGGTCATCCCTTACCGACACACCTGCTTCGATCATGTTAACAACGTTCTTTTCGTGCCCCAGATTATCATACAATGCCTGCGAAGCAACTTCTTCCATCGCCCTGGCGCTGAGAAAGCCGAACCACGCTTCAGCTACCGACCGGGCCATATATTCACGCCTATTTTTTTCGAGGTGTGACTGCAGACGCACCGCCGATCTTGCAGCCCTGACGCCGTTATTGATGGCGCCGCCGGTATAGAGCGGCTGCGAAAACCTGAGTGTATCGATCTGAAACTCATCCTTCCCCATGTTCATGGCACCGGCACCAGGCATTTCAATCTGAGGAATGTGACGCATACCGGTATAAGTTTCTTCAACCTTCAATCTTGGTTGCCCCTGACTGGTTGCGTATTTTAGTTTCTGCTGCGAAACTTCTACTTCATCACCAGCGGCAAGAATGGCTGGATTTGTCTTCAGAGCGGCCTCGAGACATTGCTGCAGAGAACAGCCAGCACCAACAGGCGTATCATCAGTATTTTCTGCAGAC
>CAZPCO010000444.1:0-2200 GCA_964585025.1 uncultured bacterium
ATCGACAACGGCCCCGAAAGGAAGGTTTTAACAATCGAGACGATGAATCCCTGCGATTCACGTTGTTCAGTGTTTTCCATTATTTCTGCCTCGATGGAATGAATTTGTGTTATTAAATAACACTAAAGGATACTAAAATCAAGACAAATTTAATTCAGCCTCTGATTCCGCCATCAGAGAAGTCGGCGACGATACGATCTTTTTCGATCGAATAAATCAGGGAACGACCGCCGTCCCTAACTTCAGGTTCGTCGAGCCAGAGCAGAATGTAGCCTTCGATACTGCGTGCCGCATCGATTTCGAATTTGCGGCCGGCGTAGCCGACCGATATTTTGTCGAGGGCGAGGTAATATTTTTCGATGGCCCGGGTGACGTTCTGGGCAGTTTCGATCGGCAGAGCGGCGACATTGCCCCGGTCGGCATCAGTGGCAGGAATCGCATTTCCGGAAGCGAATTCCGGCAGACGCTGCCCGATCTTTTCGGCTTCGGCACTGCAGTCTTCGCCATAAACCGATATCTGCCAGGTCAGAGCTTCATTGCTCGTTCCGCCTGCTGCAGCGGTGTCGGCATTTTCGCGGCTGACGTCGAGTTGCTGCGTCTGGTCGGGTTGAGCCGGTTGCTGGCTGTCGACCGGCGGTTTGAGGCCGTCCTGGGCGCACGCTGGCTGGTTGCACAGAAAAACGGTGGCGGCACAAAGCAGGCAGAAAATCCCTGTTTTCATAAAGACCTCTTTCAATGTTTTACTTCGTCGCCGATTATACAGAATTCTGCGCTGCCAGACAAATCAGCTCAGGATATCTGTGAATGCGTCATGATAATCGTGTTCTTAGTCTTTATCGTAGTTGTTGTCGAATCCGAAAATCGACGACGACAACGACAACCGCCATGCGAAGCATGGCTGACAACGCAACTCGATCTGAACTGTGCAGTCGCGGCGAGGCAATTGTGTCTTTTTGCAGCATGCGATTGCTTCAGGGCTGCGCCCTTCGCAATGACAGGGTCAGTGGGGGGTGCAACCTCATGATGACAATACCTGGTGATTCTGTTATTAGTCTTATCGACACTGTGTGCCGATAAAATTTTTCGCAGATATCGGCCGGTCAGAAAAGTTTGCAGGCATGGAGAAAATATGGAACAGGCTGGCGAAGTAAAGACGGTAGCGGTTGAAAGCGCTGCCGGTTCATGGTTATGGATAACTCTCGGCACTCTGCTGTCGTCTTTCGGCTATGTAATCTTCATCCTGCCGCTGAATCTCTTCGAAGGCGGTGTCACCGGTCTTGGCATCATCGTCGCGAAATTTCTCGGCAATCTTTTTGCGGGTGGCCGCATGCTGCCGGTGGTCGGTATCGTTTCATGGACACTGACTCTGATTATTTTTGCGCTGTCGGTGCGGGTGCTGGGCAAGGCGTTCGGCGCGAAGTCGATCTATTCGACGACGCTGCTCTATTTTTCGATGGACATTTTTCTCTGGCTGCTGCAGCGCTACGGTTACGACATCAAAATAAGACAGCTTCTCGATCATGAACTGCTGGTCGCCTCGATTTACGGGGCTCTGGCAATCGGAACCGGTATGGCGATCGTCTTCAATGAAGGTGCGGCGACGGGTGGCGCTGATGCTCTGGCGCAGGTGGTACGCAAGCTTCGGCATATTCCGGTCGGCAAGACGCTGCTGGTGACCGACACAATCGTGCTGACCATCGGTTTTTTCACTTTTGCCGACGCGATGGTGGGTTTCAAGACGATGATGTACTCGTTCATTTTCATTTTCATTCAGGCACATACTCTCGATGCGGTTCTCAATGGTTTTCACGCCAATCAGATGGTATTGATCATCACCAGTCGGCCTGAGATCATCAAACAGCGCATCTTCAGCGAATTGTCGCGCGGAGTGACTGAATACAAGTCATACGGCGGTTTCAGCGGCCTGGAAAAGACGACGCTGGCGACCGTGCTCGGTAAAAACCGGGTGCCAGCCCTGCGGCGCCTGATTGCCGAGGCCGACCCTGATTCGTTTGTGGTGATTCAGGATACAGCGCTTGTTTATGGTGAGGGATTCGAGACTTTGCCGCGTTGACCAACGATTGCGCGTCTTCCTGGCAAGGCTTGCACATTCCTTTCTGATGCAGATATCACTCTCATCTCGGTGAATGCATTAGACATCAGGGTTTCCCGGTAAAGTTCTGCTGGTATGGCCGGGTTC
>CAZPCO010000444.1:2210-3269 GCA_964585025.1 uncultured bacterium
GGGCGGTGGAGGGAAAAAGCAGACGTACCTGACAGGAACGGGAAAGGATCTTGCTTGGATATCTTGCTCAAATAAGCAGTTCCTGGGTAGATCACGGAGTGCAAAAGGCGACCCTTAAAGGGTCGCCTCGAGTTTGACGCAAAAGGTGAAAATTATGAAGAAATCAGCCTCACCAGGAGGTTTTCTGGGGTTTGATTTTCATAAGGCAGATATTGTCACCAGCTTTAATACTTTTCAGTAATTCAACCCTGACGTCACAGGCAAAGGCTTTTTCGAAAAGAACTTTGCTGTAGCCTGCCGTGCACTGACACCAGGTCAGAGAATCGAATTTAGCAACTTCAGCAACGATTGGACAGGGGCAGAAATTGAATTGCAGATACAGTTCTTTGTTCTCGTAATACAGACCTGCCGCCCTGGCCTTTTCCAGATTGCCAAATTCTTCAAGATTCGTTGATGCATCGATCAACTCTTTCACCAGTTGAAGCTTTTCCTCCATGCCGTAGCCGCACTGGCAGTTCATTCTAATTTGCCTGACCATGGGCGCCGGGAAGTTGGTTTCAAGCCTTTTCATCATATTGCTGACCCAGATGGCGTTGTTTTCTGAAGCGGCGCTTTTGCATTCGCCGAAGACGATTTTATGGGCTGTTTCATCATCGCTGACAGCTTTGATGGCGTTTATAATGGTTTGTTCCTGCATTTTTCGAATATCAAACATATTAAAACCTCAATAATTTTTCGCTTGTGAACTGCGATAAGTTTGCATAAAGCGGGTGGGCAGCAAATTTTGCTGATCAACAGAGCATGGTTCGCCCTTTCCGCAATTCACAGTAATGGAGACAAAAAAACCTACTATGCCTGACGGCACAGCTCTTAAGGCTGTCTATATGACCCTTTTCAGGTTTAGCGGATTATTGGGTTAAGCACGAAACAAAATGCCTTTCAGGATTTTCGATACAGAGCAATAATACTAATCTAAGACGTGCTGGTCAAGGCCAGTGCTGTTTCCGAAAAATAGCGTTGCTATTTTTTGTGGAACGGGTTTTAGAGTTTTCGGCTTGT
>CAZPCO010000445.1:0-1983 GCA_964585025.1 uncultured bacterium
GTGTCGCCGAGCATGAACTGCTGTTCGTCGATTTCCTGCTTGCCAGTGTTTTTGGAGTAGCCGCCGATACCGATGTTGGTTGAAGCGTCGGTCTGGGTGCAGCCGCAGAACATGACATCGTCCCGGACTTCCTGGCGCTCGCGGGCAGTGATGATCATGCCTGTGTATGGCACTGCCAGCCTGATCAGAGTTACAAGCTTTTTAAAGTCTTCGTCAGAGACAAGATACTTGTTGTAAGTCGGGTCGGCAGGCAGCGGTGAGCCACTTGCCGGGTTAATGCGCGGAAAAGAAATTGTGTGAGGGCCGACGCCAAAACGAGTTTCGAGTTCGATTGCATGATAGAGCAGGCCCAGCACTTCAAAGCGCCAGTCGTAGAGACCGAACAGGCAACCGATAGCCACGTCGTCTATCCCGGCTTCATAGGCGCGATGATGCACATACAGGCGCCAGGGATAGTTGCCTTTGATGGTGTTGGCGGGGTGCAGCTTTTTGTAAGTTTCGTGATGATAGGTTTCCTGAAAAACCTGATAGGTGCCAATGCCTACTTCATGCAGTTTGCGAAGGTCGGCGACACTGAAAGGCGCGGCGTTGATGTTGACGCGCCTGATTTCGCCATGTCCTTTGCGGGTTTTTACCTTGACCGAATAGATAGCCTTGATGCTCTCGGCAATAAAATCGGCATCGGTTTCAGGGTGTTCACCGTAAACGGCGATGACGCGCTTGTGCCCAATGCGGCCAGCAATTGCTTCTGCCTCATCGCGAACCTGTGCCAAACTCAGTTTGGTGCGTTTTTCCTTGTCGTTGTCAGAACGAAAGCCACAATAAAGGCAGTTGTTGACACAGAAATTGCCGCAGTAGATCGGAGCAAAGGTAATGATGCGGTTGTCATAGATTTTATGCTTGACCCGGGCGGCCATTTCATACATTTCCTGCCAGAGCTGCGGATCACGGACTTTCATGAGTTCGGCAACCTCTTCGGGAGCCAGTGTCTTGATGCTGAAGGACTTGGCAAGAATTTCGCGCACCCGCTCCGGGGTTGGCTCAACACTCTCGTTGATCTGTTTCCAGATCTTTTCGTCATCGATAAAATCTTTGCCGTCGGTCAGATATTTTTCATATTCTTCCGGCTTGATGACGTTGTTAACCCAGGATGAAGCGGAGAGTTTGTCGTTGACCATGTGCATGATAGGCCCCCTTCGATGCTATATTCGAGTCAGAACCGCCTTGACGCTGACATCGGGGAGTTGGCCGATCCGGCCGGTCAGGGCTCCGATTTCGTCATTGGTACCATCAACGATGAGCGAAATGACCGATAAGCCGCGTTCCTTGTAGGGAATGCCCATTCGGCCAACCAGCAGGCTGGAAAACTGGTGAAGAATGTCATTGAACTCATGAACCGCCTTGTCGGGGCTTTTGAGAATGACTGCCACCACGCCAAGCCGGCGCTCGTTGTTAGCTGACGAAGAAGCCATGTTCATCTCCTCGGTGTCAGGCTTGCGCCCTTCAACTCAGAAATTTTTGTGAAAGCGAAAAGTTTCACAATCGATATTTATATTATACCTTTTTTGTAGCATTTTGCAAGCATGAATTTTTATTTCTGCAAATGCCCTTAAGCTGGCCTCAAAATTGAACAGATCGCAGACGGTAGTAAATCTGCAATACAGGCAAAACCGTGAATTTGCTGCCTGCTGATCATTTATCCTCAAAGAATCTTTCTTCGAGTCGCAGCAAATCTTCCAATGATGAAACACATATCTGCAAATCTTTAAGAAGGCCATTTTCCAGCGAGTAAATCCAGCCGTGAATTGTCACCTGTTGTTTTCGTCGCCAGGCATCCTGAACAATTGTAGTATCGCCGACGTTGAGTGCCTGGCGTATGACATTGATTTCCGACAACCGCTTGAGCAAATCGTTGCGATTCTCGAATCTGGATAATTCCTTTTGTTTCAGTCTGATTATTTCCTGGAGGTTTCTCAGCCAGTT
>CAZPCO010000445.1:1993-3268 GCA_964585025.1 uncultured bacterium
GTCGATCAGGCCATGATAACTGGTGTCGAGGGCGGCTTTAACACCACCACAACCATGGTGGCCACAAACTATGATATGTTCAATTTTTAAAACGTCGACTGCGTATTGGATGACTGAAAGACAGTTAAAATCGGTATGGATAACCTGATTCGCGATATTTCTATGCACAAACAGCTCTCCGGGAGATAACCCGACTATTTCGTTTGCTGGCACCCTGCTGTCGGCACACCCGATCCAGAGATATTTGGGATCATGATTAAGCGACAATTGCTTGAAAAAGCCGGGAGATTGTTTTTCAGTCTCAGAAACCCATTTTTTGTTATTCGCGAACAAATTCTGTAGCTTTTTCAAATAAACTCCTCAAAAAGGAAGTTACGCAAAATTTAGCACGAAAAGATTAACAGGCAACCATCTCAATTTTTCGATTAAGTTTCACCTTATTGGCAATTATAAAGCAAAACCATATTCTGGAAAACATCATTTCACTGATAGTTGCAGCAATTCGCGGGCCAGTATTTATTAATTACTCAGCCGGTCAGATCCTGGGCATCCATTTTTCGAGCATCGCCACAAGTTCCGAACGCTGAAACGGCTTGCCAATGCTTGCGGTAAAACCGTAATCTGAAGGATTCTTCATTATCGGGTCATCGGCATAGCCACTTGCGACAAACGCCGCGATTTTCACTCCCATGTTCCGTATGATGGCAATTGCTTCCTTGCCACCCATCGCTCCAGGAACCGTAAGGTCAAACAGCAGACCAACCGGTAATCTGTTGCTGGTAAGAGCATTTGCGATAAAGTCAATGGCTTCCTGCCCGTTTGAGGTAGCCACAACCTGGTAACCAAAATTTTGCAGCATGGCAACGAGAACATCCAGAATGACTGGTTCGTCATCCATTACCAGAAATGTACCGCTCCCGAGATGCAGCGGCTTCTTTTCTTCAGTTGAGTTTGAAGCGAATTTTCCGACTGCGGGTAGATAAATCGTGAAGGTTGAACCATTTCCCGGTTCGGAATAGACATCGATGGAGCCTGAATGACGACGGACAATGGAATAACAGGTTGCCAGCCCAAGTCCGTGACCTCTAGATTTGGTGGTAAAGAACGGGTCAAATATTCGTTTCTGCAGGTCTTTTGGAATGCCGATACCGGTGTCAGCAACTGACAAGCGTACATAGTCACCCACTTTCAATACCGGGTGGGCTGTATCAGCTATCCTGACATTGCATGCCGACAGGGTAATGGTTCCGCCAAGCGGCATTGCCTGCTGGGCGT
>CAZPCO010000446.1:0-3248 GCA_964585025.1 uncultured bacterium
AACTGTTGTCGGCCGGAGATGCAAGATCGAAAGAAAGACCGCCTGCTGCATCTGATGCTTCACTTACATCCAGATCGAGGGACAGGTCCAGATCAAGAGGTTCACGTTCTGCCGGTGAATCTTGGGTTTCTCCTGTGCCGGGCAAGCCCATTCCGCACATATTGCAGAATTTGTTGCCCTTTTCATTTTCAAAACCACATCCTGGACACTGCATAGAGACCTCCGACGTTATCTGACTGGGTGCTGATGTATAACTTAGCAGATTATCAGAACCACAAGCATTTGTCTTGATTTTTTTAACAAAATCGCAAAAGATTACACCAAATATGGTGGCATTGTCACTATATGCAAACTGGTTCCGGCAATTTTCCAATCCACCCGGTTGTTGAAGTTGATGAAGCTCTGAACTGATCGCCTGTCTGCGACAAATTATTCTGTAGGTTTACATAACTATTTCAGGGCGGAGAGACAAATTTTACCTGCCCAGAAAATGTACACCGACGGGGGCAGTAAGATCGAGGTGCGACGATTCGTTTGCCAATGCCAGAGGCGGCGACAAAATGATCGGTAAGTCGCTGTCTATAAGATTGATTGAATTCAGCTAAAACAGATATGAGGTCGCATGCCAGACGGGTCCGGGTGTAGATGATCAATAGACAGGGGCATCCTGTGCCGAAATTCGCATGCATGGCGGCGGGTCAGCAGGAAATCAATGATGTGGATTCTGCTGCACCAGTCGATATGCTTTCAAAACCGCCTCTTCAGCAAGTCTAACATTCATGACGTCTTCGGTGAATTTTTCAGGTGGAGAAAATGCATCATAACTGCCGAGAATCCAGTAACGGGCAGGCAGACTGTTGAGCGCCAGTGCACATGTATCGAGCACACAGTCATGACAATTGCACATTTCGTTGCGTTCTACCATGTCGGCAACGATTTCCAGCACAAGATTTTCCCACATATTGACCATGCGGGTAAAATCATATCTGTTCAGCGGTGATTGCTCACGAATGTTCATTTTTCCTCCACCAGGTCATTTGAAACCTCTGATACGGCAGTCGAGAACCATCAGTTGCGCTGATCTCACGCCATTATAATCGTTTGGTTCAACGTGGAAAACCAGATCACAGGTGCCGTCACGAATCGTATCGGGTGCCATTATATCACCAAGATTGAAGCCGATGCCAAATATGCTTCTGCCGTTGCTGCGCCTGAATTTAAAGCGCAGATGGTTCTTGCCTTCGCCGACTTTGCGAATTTCTTGAAACGGAGCACTCATGGCGACAAAAACCGGGGCTGGATTCTCGATGCCGAACGGCGCGAAGTTAAGAATATCCTGCAGAAACTGTTCATCGATATTCTCAACCAGCAGTTCAGAGTCGATAAGCCATTCTGGTCGCAGATCCTCTTCACTGATGTTTTTGCCGGCATATTCTCTTAGCTTGCGGCGGAAAAGCTCTTCATTGCCTGGCTGCATTGTCAGCCCGGCTGCCCCCACATGCCCGCCATACTTTTCCAGGCATTCCGAGCAATGATTCAGGGCTTCGATAATATTGAGATTTTTGAAGCTGCGTGCTGATCCAAGGAATTTGCCCTGATCTTCAAGCAGAACTATGACCGGTCGGCAGTAATCGAGCATCAGTCTTGTGGCAACGATGCCGGTAACCCCCTGATTTTTCATCGGAGCCGCGACCATGAGGATGCGATCGTTAACTATGTCGTTCTGTTCGATCAGAAAGCGTTTGACACCATTGTAACATTCTTCGCCAAGACGCTTGCGCTCATTGTTGAGCTCATATAACTGTTTTGCAAGTTCTTCGGCACGGCCTGCCTGAGTGGTACCAAGCAGTTCGATCGCCAGTTCTGCGGTGCGGAGTCGCCCGGATGCGTTGAGAATCGGAGCGATACTGAAGCTGATGTCGCGCTCGGTGACCTGGCGATTTTTCCAGCCAAGGGCGCTGAACAGGCTTGCCAGGCCGAGACGCTTGCTTTTGCCGACAAACTTGAGACCCATCTGTGCAAAGGTGCGGTTTTCACCCTGCAGCGGCACCATGTCAGCGATAGTGCCGATGGTAAGAATGTCCAGGGAACGGTGCCAGAGGTTTTTTACCGCCGGCAGTTTGGCTTCGATGCATTTGAGATACATCAGGGTCAATGCTCTGCCGCCGTCCATGCAATCGAGATTGAGAGATTTTCTGAACGCGCATTTACTTTGTTCGGCTGCATCTGGCAAACATTCAGCAATTACCCGGTCGACATAGACCGGCTTGAATGCCGGGTCATTGCTGGGGCTGGTCAACACCGCCGGCAGCAGTTCGCCGATCAGGCGCCGCTCGGTTTCGCTGTAGAATACCGGCACACAGCCAGACATTGCAGCGCGGTCGATGTTTTTTACCGGAGTGAACCCTTCGCGAACCGAGAATCTTACTGCAGAAATGTCATGGTCGCTGTGGTCAAATACCAGTAATGGTCGGGAAAGTCTGTTGCACCGGGCCATTTCGAGTGCCATGGCCATTTTGAAAGCGACACCGACTCCGGCAATATTTTTCTGAGGGCAGCATGAATCGTGGAGTTTGGGGTCGACGATTGCTACCGCATCAGGGAGTTGGCTGGGTGGTTCGTGATGATCGGTGATGATGACTTCAATACCCTTGCTGCGGGCGTATTCCACTTCAGTCAGGTTGCTGATGCCGCAGTCGACGGTAATGATCAGTTTAATGCCGTCCCGTGCCGCAGCGTCGATATAATCAGGATTCAGGCCATAGCCATCTTCTATTACCGGAACGGTATAATCTACCAGTTTGTGGAAACTTCTCAGAGTTTCAGTCAGGAGTACGGTCGAGGTAATACCGTCGACATCGCGGTCTCCGTATACTCTGATGCTTTCATCGCGTTCAAACGCTTTGAAAATTCGGTCAACCGCAAGGCACAATCCATCGATGACGAAAGGCGAAAACAGATAACGACTGCGTGGCGAGAAATACTTTTCGATGCTCAGTTCATCGCAAATCCCTCTATTGACGAGAACTCTGAGAAGAATGTCAGGAAAGCCGGTTGAACGCAGCTTTGCGAGCTGCGCTTCGGAAACTTCTCTGATTTTCCAGACTTTTTCCATTATTTACCCAGATTTTCTATTGTGGCAATTTTTTGTTCATCGACAAGAACTTCAAGAAAAGCGCTGACCACGCGCGGGTCAAATTGAGTTCCGGAACAGCGCAGCAGTTCTTTGCGGGCTTCTTCGATCGGCA
>CAZPCO010000447.1:0-3246 GCA_964585025.1 uncultured bacterium
CTGGCAGCATTCTTCATTGTTTTCATGCTGCGACTTCTGCCGGCAATCTCTCTGTCGTTTTCTGATCCGCTGACAAGTTCTAGAAGATTGTTTGAAAGCAAGAAATACCAGAAGGCAATCAACATCGCCGAAAAGGCTCTGACCAAAAAACAGCCAATCCAGATCGAGCGTGAACTCCTCGAAGTTCTTGTTAAATGCCATTATGAATTGAAGAATTTTGTCCGTTGCCAGGAAAACGCCAGACTCATTCTCGAAAAATTCCCAGGAAATACCATCGCCTGGGGCTTTCTGGCCAAAGCGTCGATGGCCACCCACGACACTTCAAATGAAGCCATAGCAATGTATGAAACCCTCTACAAGGAAAACCCGGCCAAGACCGAGTATCTGCCAGTTCTTGCCAGGCATTATGCTCAGACCGGCAACAATACTGTCGAAGCCATGAACATTCTGTTCACTCACTACCAGACCGGCGGCAAGGAACCACCGATAATTCTCGCCCTTGCCGATGGTTACGTGCAAAACCGGTCAATGGGCAATGAAGTCATCACCCTGCTTGAAGAGGCTTTGAAAATTAAAGACAAGGTCGATTACCGCGAACTCCTCGCCCGAAATTTTTCCAAGATTGGCCGATATTCTGACGCAGCACGTGAATGCATCAAAGTTCTCAATGAGAACATCAACAACATGGGCATACACGTAGTCTATACATCATCGATGAAGAAGCAGAAAAAGACCTCTGAGGCCATCAATCAGTATAAAGACTTTCTCCAGCGCTATCCGGGCAATCCGCAGCTCACCGAAATACTCAACGGCCTGAAGAAAGATTCCGGCGGCCTTTCAGCCGGCGACGACGACCTCCTGCCAATTCCTGATGAATTGCCAATGCCCGATCTTCCTGATCCCGGCTATTCTTCACCGGTTGGCGATATCGATATCGAAAATTATGTCGAACCACCTCCCGAAGGCTTTGACGTGAATGCTCCTTCCGACACTCCACTTCCAGAATTTCTCAAGAGCGATGAATATGGCACCGGCCCTCTGCCCATTCCCGCAGAAATTCCGGCGATGCCTGCAGCTCCTGCTGCCATTACCGGAAAAAAATCTGCGGGTAAAACCAGTCTGCCCAGTATCGACCTGCCGACTCTCGATCCATTCGAGGAAAATTCTCCAATCTTCGACGATTTTTCGGTCGAGCTTCCGGAAGAACTCGGCGGGCCAGCAATACCGGCGCCGGCAGCAGCGGTTAATGAATTTTCCAAACGCAATCAAGTGCGCCCGGACGATCTTGTTCCACCTGAAACGCTGCCGGCCAGCAGACCCTCCCCGGAAAAATCCGGCAGCGGCCCAAGTCAGGGGCTCGTGCAAAAGATTGTTGCTGCCCAGGAAAAGGTGAGGGCAAGAAAATGGGACGAAGTAATTTCCCTGCTGAGCCCGGATTTTGCTTCAGAACGTAATAAAGAAGCTGGTCTGATTCTTGCGAATGCCTGGCTGGCAAAGAACAAGGCGTTAATGGCCCTCGAAATCATCGAGACTCTCGACTTCGACCCCGAGCTGATGTCTGAAACGATAAAAGACATTCTCTACCGCACCGGAACTGCACTGGAATCTGAAAAGAAGATCGACGAGGCATTGCGGATGTATGACCTGATCTGCAGCGTCGATATCAATTTCAAGGATGCCTTCGACCGCTCGGATAAAATTTACAGTCGCCGCAAAGCCGGTTAGAATTTTCCCATCAGAATTTCGGCATTCAGGGCCAGACCCTCGATTCTGACGCCGGTGGCTCCGGCAAATGTGTAGCCGGCGCCAAATTCTAGAACAATATGTCTGGTCATCGGCAATACGCCAACTATCATTGGTTCAAAGAAGCTGAACGAGCCCTTGTTGAATTCATAGTCCGATGCGATGCTGCGGAATCGATATTCACCGACTCCGAAAGATACGCGCCATTTGACGCGGGAGTCTTCTCGGAACGAGTCTTCCAGGGTCAGCCCTGCCATGTCGAGATTGAATTTCTGACTGTTTCCGTTCAGAGTTCCCTGACAGAAAAGCAGACCGATTTCAGGGTCATAAAGCTTGCCGGCAAAGGCACGCACTCCCCAGACCATCATATCTCCGCCAAAATTATCTGGTGCGGCAACGCGTTTGTATTTTGCGATCGGCCCGATACCGTAGACATATTCGGTGCCCTGCGGGTTTGCATCCATAAGCAGAGTCGGCCCGGTCAAACAGAACCCGGGAACACCAAGTGAAACAAAAACCAGAAGTATGAGAATGCTAATTTTGCGCATAGCGGCCTTATCGGCATGTTGTGGCTTTTTTTTCAGCCATCACAGCAATAACTGGTCATCTCGAACAAAGTAATCTGCAACTCTGCAACAGGGATTGCTCCGCTGCGCCGGCAATGACATAATTTGAACTTGAATCGCTGTGCCCCGCTCAAAAAGGTTGATTAAAGTCTGCTAAAGTCGTTATCATATTCTTCTATCAGGCAATACTGTCAGTCAGTTAATCTGCCGCAGGAGGACAGAGTGAGTAACGATATGGGGCCCACGCCACTGGGCAAATTCGTGATGTTCATGTTCGTGATCGGCTGCATTTTTGCCGCCGCGGTATCCTTTTCACCGGATCTCAAGAACCGCCTCTTCCCTTCTGATGGAACGCAGGTAACCGCCACCGGAACTGATTCTTCCACGACTACCGGCAATGAACCTTCAACCCAGAAAGTTAAAGTTGAAGCTCCAGATACGGCTGGAGTAACGACCGTTCAGGAATACACTTACGTACCCAACGAATCTTTGCCGCCAGTCAGCGGGGTTTCAGGCTACAAATGGGACGAAAAAGACAAGGTTGTGGTTTTTCCGATCAACGTCTGGTTTGGCTGGTTGCCGATTATTGCCGCCAACAATGGTTTTGCCCCGAATGAAGACAGCGTTTTCTTCAAGAAATATGGTTTCAAGGTTAATCTCAAGCTCATCGACGACCCGATAGTCGCCCGCGATACCTTTGCTTCCGGGGAATCGCAAATTCTCTGGGGCACTCTCGACATGATCGCCCTGTTTGCACCTGGTCTGATGAAAGACAGCCGTACCGCACCGCGTGTTTTTCAGCAGATCGACTGGTCTAACGGCGGCGATGGCATCGTTGTCCGTGGCAATATTCGTTCGATAAAAGATCTTGAAGGGAAAACGATCGTTTATGCCCAGAACAGCCCCTCGCAGTATTTCATCAGCAACCTGCTGATCA
>CAZPCO010000448.1:0-3235 GCA_964585025.1 uncultured bacterium
TTAACATATGCTTCTGAAATAATCACTTATTATATCCCTGCTTGACCACCAAGGGGGGGAGGCAGTATTATCAGAACTATGATTTCAAGCCTGTTTTCGCCTTTCAGCCTGAGAAACCGCGATTTTAAAAACCGCGTGATTGCTGCTCCGCCACCCAGCCTGCTCGCTGATGCCACCGGAAAAATTCAACCACAGATGCTTACCTATTACTATAATCTGGCTGACACAGATGTCGGAACAGTAATAGTAGAAGCCATGGCTGTTTCCGCTCAGGGCAGGTCATGGCCAGAACAGCCCGGTATCTTTTCAGGCGAAATGCTCAATGGTCTTTCGCGCCTGGTAGAAAAAATTCGCAGTCGTGGCGCTGTTCCGGTTGCACAACTCTTTCACGGTGGCATCAACGCAATTCCTGTTGACATGACGGTTTTCGGCCCATCGACTGTGCAGCACCGCAAGATAAACGCCAGAGTCAATGAACTGAAAAAGGAAAATATCGCCCAGGTGGTAAGTGAATATGTTGAAGCCGCAAAAATCGCCTGGAACGCCGGTTTTTCCGGAATCTAAATTCAGGCAGCTGAAGGCAGTCTGCCACAGAAATTCATGTCGCCGCTTACCAACCATCGCTGTGATGATTATTCTGCGGCAGCACACGGCGGGGTCTTGTTCCTGCACCAGGTCGTCAGAGCAGTAAAGCAAGCTGTGCCAGACCTGCTGCTGATTGTTAACCTGTCCTTAAAGGATCTGATTCCGGGTGGCTATGGCCTGAGTTCTGCGATCAGGGCTGCGTCAATTTTAAAGGCTGAAGGTGTCGACATTTTCAGAGTAACAGAAGGAATCAGAATTGGAAATCCGCTGCAGCTGCATCCCGCCCTTGGAAAATCAGCTCCGGACGCTCCATTTGCTGAAGACACTCAGATTTTCAAAAATGAGACCGGCTGCATGACCGTTCTTTCAGGCAAGGTCAGCACCCCGGAGGAGGCAATTAACCGAATAAGAAAAGGCACTGCCGACTTTATCGCCCTTGGTCGTACTTTAAATCGCGAACCGCTATGGCTTGGCGGGCAGCTCGACAGCGGCCTGCTTCCATGGCAAAAATGTCTGCGTTGCCCGGTCTGCAAAGCAGCCTCCGAAGGCTGCCCTGATCGCCCGGGCCTCAACCGCTGGCAGCTTGAGTTAAAACCGAAATCATAACAGGAGAAAACCATGAAGAAATATTTGTTTGCAGCTTTGTTGATGAGCTTAGTCCTTCATTCAGCCTCGGCTCAGGGCTTATTGGGGTTCCTTGGCGGTGGTGAAAGCGGTAAAAAGGCCATCAGGGTCGAATTCATCGAAGGCGATAATGACGCCAGCGAAGAAATACTTCTGATTCGTCTCAACGGCGTAATCCAGGAACATAACGATGAAGATTCAATTCCGCTGAAAATGTCCAAAGACCCGATGGAAAACCTGAAAAAGGATCTTGAAGCGGCGAGAAAACGCAAGGCAATCAAAGCGGTTCTCGTTGAAATCAACTCTCCAGGTGGTGAAGTTACCGCGAGCGACATCATCTATCATCAGATCAAAAAAATGCGCGAAGAAACCGGAAAACCAGTAGTTGCCCTGATTGGTGCCATGGGTGCTTCTGGTGCCTACTATGTCGCCTGCTCGGCCGACCGCATTCTGGCCCATCCGACTTCAATCGTAGGCAGCATCGGGGTTCTCATGCAGGCAATGAATGTTCAGGAACTGGCCGACAAAGTTGGCTTGAAAGCCGTCACTCTGAAGTCTGACAAAACTCCAATGAAAGACGTTCTTTCTCCCTTTAAAGAAATGACTGAACAGGAAAAGGCAATGCTGCTGCAGATTATCAACGGTGTCTATGACCGCTTTATCGACATTGTCGCCGGCAGTCGCAAGCTCGACCGCGAAGCAGTGATTAAACTCGCCGATGGCGGTATTTACACTGCTGCAAAGGCAAAGGAAAGCGGCCTGATCGACGCTATCGGCTATCGCGAAGAAGCCATGGCCGAAGCCTGCAAATTGGCGAATATCAAGTCCGCAGCCCTGGTCAAGCGTATTACCAAAAAAAGTTTTGCCGAACTCTGGGCCGATATGAGTGAGATGAACTCATCGCTGCCGGCTTTGACCAGTCAGCTCAAAACCCTGCTGCAATTTGGTTCAACCCCGGTTCTGATGTATAAATAACCAGCTGAACGACTGAGATTGCTTCGCTACGCTCGCAATGACAGCCTGCTACTGTCATTGCGACGGGCGAAGCGACCAAGCAGCCCCGGCCGGCTCATTTCTCAATATCTGACAGCAGACTTTAGCCTGCCATGCAACTGCCCGGAATCGCGGATCACAGATATGAATTCGCGTTCAGATAATTTTTGACGTAGTCTTCTACCGACTGCTCGAGAGAGCGAATCTCTTTGTCATAACCGCTCAGGCGCAGTTTGGTAATATCGCCACGGGTAAAATACTGATATTGGTTGCGAATCGAGTCTGGCATATCGACGTAATCAATTTTGACCGGTAGATCCATAGCGGCGAAAGTAGCTTTAACCAGATCATTCCAGCTTCTGGCAACGCCGGTGGCGATATTGAAGAATCCGCCGTCTTTTCTGTCAAGGAAATGCAGCGTCATATCGACCGCATCTTTAACGTAGATGAAGTCTCTAAGCTGCTCTCCGTCTTTATAGTCAGGTCGGTGCGACTTAAACAGCTGCACCTTACCGGTTGCCCGGATCTGCTCGAAAGATTTGAGAATAAAACTGCGCATCGAGCCTTTGTGATATTCATTCGGTCCGAAAACGTTGAAGAACTTCAGGCCAACCATGTGATCGAGCCAGCCTTTACGCTTGAGCCAAAGATCGAACATCTGCTTTGAATAACCGTACATGTTCAGTGGTCGCAATTGTTCGATATCAGAAACATTGTCGACGAAGCCCTCTTCGCCATCACCATACGTTGCGGCGCTGCTGGCATAAATGAAGCGGGAATGCTGAGTTTCTGCATAAGAGGCGAGCGCCTGGCTGAATTCATAATTGTTTTTGATCAGATAACTGGCATCGGTCTCAGTGGTACTTGAACAGGCACCCAGATGCAGAATGGCATCGAAACGCTGCCCGGTAAAAACTCCCTTTTCGAGATAACCGAGGAAATCGCTTTTCTCGCAATAGTCAGCATAACGAAGGTTTTTGAGGTTTTTCCATTTTTCACCGCTGCCAAGATGATCGACGATTAAAATGTCATC
>CAZPCO010000449.1:0-3231 GCA_964585025.1 uncultured bacterium
GACCAGATTTTTATCTCGATCGAAGACAATTATTTTTCGAGCCCCTACGCCAATGCCGATAAGATCGCAAAAGAAATCTGGTTTTTCGACAATGAATACGCCCGCGGCCTGATTACGGCACTGCGAGAACTGTTCGGCCTCAAAACCGATGAAGAAACGCTGAACCGCATCTGCCTGACCCTGAAGGCCATCAACGGCGACTATCGCGGCAAATCACTGCTCGCCATAATCAAAGCCGGCAATTGAAGTCAGAATAAAGGTGCTGACCAGCCGGTTACCAGTCCTGAGGCAGTTATGACTGCTGAAACGGCTTGTTTTATCGCCAGCCCGATGCTCATGATGCGCAAAAATCTGTTAAAATAAGGTAACAGGAGAATTGCTATGAGTGATGATCGTCATGAGAAGAAGAAAAAGCGTGTCAGAGGCTGGGTTGACCGCGTGACCGGCGGCATCGTGGTCGTGGTGATCAAACACCCCGACGACCCCGAGGCGACCATGGAAATCTATGTTCCGGTCGAAAAGTTCAAGAAACGCACCCCCGAAGAAGGCGAATACGTCTCGGTACTAATCGAAGACAACTGAAAACCGGTATTCATAACCAGCCTTATTCTGCTGGTTCTGTCTTTGCCCGGGATTGTCAGTCTGGGCGAAGGTTTTACATGTTGCGGTAATCGATGCCGGTCAGCTGAATATGCCCGGGCAGAAATTTCCGGAAAATGCCGCTGATATACTCGACGGCATTTGTTAAAACCTGATTGTCGGGGTCGATGAGGTAGCAGGGGCCAAGATGCCGGCAGATATCGCTGACGATTTCTTCGGTCGGGCGTTTTTCGTCGGTCAGGCGGCTCATGCGCGTCGTAACCCAGGTGACGATCAGCGGAATGCACGAAGGGGCAGTCTTGAGTGCCGTTTCGAACCAGCGCTCTGCTTCGACGAAATCGCCGCGCCGTTTGCAGATGATGCCCAGGCCGAGCATCGCATCGACGGAAGCGGGCATCTTCTTCAGCTCTTCGTGGTAATGCTTTTCGGCAAGCTGGAAATTCTTCTCCGGCTCGATCTCATTGACCGCAAGCGTCTTGTAAGTGCGTGCCAGCATATACGAAATCTGCCCGAGGCCGGGCTGTTCACGGGTAAGGGCCTCACAGGCCTGAATCGTTTCGGCATACTTTTTCTCAGCGAACAGCGAGTTGATCTGGGCAAAACGGCCGCTCATATCGATGTAGCCGTACTGATTGTAGATTTTGATCGGCAACAGCGAGGGGTAACCGACCAGAGCGACCCGGTAAGCACCCTGAGATTTTTCCAGTCCCTCAGAAAAGCTTTCGAGACCGTCTTTGCAATAAAACTGGCTGGTGATGTGGCGATCGAGGTCACAATTGTAGAGCGACAGAATATCGCCTTCGATAAAGGGAATCTTCGCTGCCAGCAGCCTTTCAACAGGCACTTCGAGATAAGCCTGCAGTGTCTCGCCCTTGAACAGCAGGCGGGCGTGATGAATCTGCGGCGAAAAAACGAAATAGATTACCGTCGGAACCTTAACTGTACCCGGGTCTGACAAAAAGGCGGTGAATGAATTGCGCGCCATAATCAGATCGACATTTTCGGGGGCAGTTTTGGCCGCAGAATCATACATGATTTTATACAGTTCCGCGGCTCTGGTCGTGATTTTCGCAAAAGCCGGTGAAGCACGCAGTTCGGCGGCAAGCGACTCGCATTCATCGAGCCTGGCAATTGCTGTCTGGCAGCCCGGGAAAATGCCTGGCCAGGTCAGCTTTGCAGCATTGGCCGGCGCGGCTTTCGGTTGTTGCCGGGCGACGTCGAGCCATTGCCTGACTTCTTTGCGGCTCAACAGCAGGGCATCGCCGGTGGCCTGAAGCATGTCGACCGCCCGGTCGTCGAGAGTGGTGCCATAATCTTCGATCAGGCGGTGCATAAAAGCCGTCGGGTCGAATTCTCCGCTGTTAGAAGGCGGGGCCGAACGCTTTTCGGCCAGCGTCTGGTCGAAAATGCGCTGGTAAACATCGGGCGCGATCGGGACGAATTCGCGCAGGCTGCGGATCATCTCTTTCTCTTCCGGAGACAGGTTTTCGTCAGCCATGATATCTTTCAATGCCGCGTGATAGATGGCTTCTACACTGAGAGGCCTGGCCGGGGCAGGCGCTGCGGCAGGCTTGCTGTCGAGAGCGGTGAGAAGTTCATTCAGCAGCGTTGTTGCTTCGGCATTTTTGCTGAGTTTGATGATCCGGGCCAGTTCGGTTTTTAGATCGTCACGACTGGCAGAAATGAAATTGAAGGCGCGGTTCTGGCAGTGGCCGGCCACTTTGACGACGAGCTTGAATTCATTGGCAAGTTCAGGAATCGCTGCCAGCAGGGCGGCGTTCCAGCGCAGCTGGGCGGCAAAAAGCACGTCGCAGCAATTCAGGGCAGCGTAAAGCAGCAGTTCGAGCGAGCGTTTCAGATACTGCGCCAGAAAGTTCCCGTTGCCGGGCAGTTTTGCCCAGCGGCTGAAAAGGCTTGAAGCCATGAATCCTTCCATCTGCCGCACGTGTTCGACAAAGATGAAATCTGCAGTCAGTGGCGACTGTATGCTCGTGGCAAAATACGAGGGCGTGAAGAAATCAGGGTAAAGGAACATGTTGTGAATCTCGGCGTTCCACGGTTCCTGGTCGGCATAGAAGCGCGCATAACGCAGAAACATCTCGAGAACCTGAGGATAATATG
The DNA here is from genome assembly GCA_964585025.1 of uncultured bacterium. Classification (GTDB taxonomy): domain Bacteria; phylum Muiribacteriota; class Ozemobacteria; order Ozemobacterales; family Ozemobacteraceae; genus Rifleibacterium. Next base: position 2,722 of record CAZPCO010000449.1, read on the forward strand.
AAAAATTGCGCTGATGCGGCATCAATACCAGGCGAAAGGCCTCAGTGAAGGCCTTGCAGATCATCTGTTTTTCTTCTGGCGGCCTTGAATGCGTCGGGTTGTATTCGCCCCGCATGTAATCGAGATTATCTTTGATATCTTCGTGTTTGCTGTCCCACAATGCCTCAAAAAGATCGCGAAAAAATGGTAATCCCGCCATGTTTAGGTGCTCCCCCGAAATGATTGCTTTATAGCTGCAGTGTATCACAGTCGGTTATAAATTCAATAACATCTGATATGCCGGCATGGCGATCCAGCGTCGATGCCGTTTTGTGCCGGTATAAATTATCAGCAGAGCTGAGTATGCAGCGACGCAATCTCGGCAATACAAATTGAATAAAAGGGATCATTTTGCCAATCGGAAACCACCTGAGGGCAAAAAAGCATTCGGCATATTGTTAAATAATTGACTGTCAGGTATAATTTGGCGACGCGGACGGTCGATATATTACTTCGGTCTGCACCACTATA
>CAZPCO010000450.1:0-3226 GCA_964585025.1 uncultured bacterium
AAAGCCTTTTCGATTGAGTAGTCGGATCGCTGCCAGACCTCAGTATGTTATAATGCACTGCTTCGCCAATTAACGGCGTGGCAATCAATTAACAATCAACAGAAGGCCTGTAAACGGCCACTTTCAATTCGTTAAAGCCTTTTCGATTGAGTAGTCGGATCGCTGCCAGACCTCATATTATAATGCACTGCTTCGCCAATTAAAGGCGTGGCAATCAATTAACAATCAACAGAAGGCCTGTAAACGGCCACTCTGAATCTGTTAGGGTCTTCTTGATGAGAAATCGGTTAAGCCTCTGCGGTTAAATAAATGTTCTATGAGTCGGGGTGGAAAATCGACTCACTTTTGTTTTTGCGGGATTCAATAAATGCGCAAAAATAACTGTTGAGGCTGTTCCAATTGTGATATGGTAGATATCGATAAAATGATGTTGCTGATAGAGAGAATTTTGTATGAATACCTTTCGTATTGCCATTGATCAAATGCAGCCTTCAGTCTTGTATCTCAGCCGCGCCCGTCTGGATATAGTCATGAGAAATACTGCATTCATTGTGCGACCAGTTCCAGTCAGGGAAATCCATGGGCGTCTCTGCATCGTCGAAGGGCACGAGCGCCTTCTGGCTCTGCAGATGCTGGGAGCGGCTGAAGCCGAGGTGTATGTCGATGAAGCTCAGACCGATTACAAAATCTGGGAGCAATGTGTTGTACTGTGTGAAAGCCAGGGAATATCATCTATAAACGATCTTGAAGATCGAATTATCGGGCTTTCCGGCTATCGCCAGCTCTGGATTGAACGTCGTCGCGAACTGCATCACCAATTGCAGATCAATGAGCAGGCTGCTTAAGCCTGCTCATTGATTGCAGCGTAATTAAAGAAGCTGGAGCTAATATGCTCCATTCCTATCTGATGGCTTCGTCACTTGCTTTCTGGCGCAGATTTTTTATTGAGTTTTCTGTTTTCGCAATGCGGCGTTGCAGGCCTGAAATCTCGGCGCGGATCTGATCGAGCTGATCCTGCTGCCGCCGCGCGCGCCCTCGATAGACATAAAAGCGATTGAGAGCGGCATCGGCACCGATGCCGGAATTTGGCTGGCCCGCATATGGATTCGGTATCTGTTGCTGGTTCTGGGCATTATCCGCACCCCAGCTTCCTTCTGGAAAAGTCGTCGCGCTCGGGTCTGGAGTCCCGGTCTGGTATGCGCCCGGGTAATAGTGCTGCCGGCGATACCTGGCTGCGCTGCGAACCGATGAATACATCTCTTCCATGACTTCCTTTTCCTGCTTCTGCAGGTAGGCCAGACGCTCCCGCAATTCTTCGAGTTCGTCTGAGCCTTCTTCAGCCTGTTGCGTGAGATCGGCAATTTTGCTTGCCTGCTCATATTCGACAAGATCTTTTTCCCGCAGAATGCGATTGGTTCGTTCAATGCCCTTTTGCCATTCAACGATATAGGAAAGCTGCTGCCGCAGGCGTTCTGCTTCATCGGCTGCCAGTTGTCTGTCGCTTTCACTTGCAGCGATTTCAGCAGCTTTTTCATAGTATTGAATTGAGGATTCGAGGTTGCCGACCAGAATATTTTCGAAAAAACCACGCCGGCATAGGGTGGTAAGGTCGTTGCTGCGCGCTGGGTCCCGGTATTTTTCAAGCAGGGCCATTGCCATACCTTGATCTTCATGCTTCAAAATGCTGTGATCGGCAATTATTGCACTTTCGTAATAATTCAGAGCTTCGGTTTTCTGCCCGTGAAGCCATGCTTCCATCGCCTGTTTAAAAAGTTGCCGGCCGCGGGCCGGATCAGCCTCCTGGCCGATGACCAGACACTGCAGATTAGCTTTCTCGGCTGTTTCGGCAGACAACGCTGAGCCAGAGAACGTCAGAGCGGCCAAAACTATAAAGGATAAAATTTTACGCATCCGGGTACCCCCTTTTCAACCTTGCAGATTCATTGGCTGATCGATGAAAATCGACGGGTTCATCAAGCGCGGCGACCCAGAAATCACAGGTTTAAATTGCATTTTGTCGAGAATTTCACTCTGCAGATCAACGCCTGGGGCTATTTCGATCAGATGCAGGCCATCCTTTTGCAGCCGGAAAACCGCCCGCTCGCTGACGTAAGTTACTTCGGTCCCCTTTTCGACAGCGTATCTGCCACTGAAGGTAACCTGTTCGACCTTTTTGACGAATTTAGCAGTAGAGCCTTCGCTGAGAACCTTTATGCGCCCATCTTTCTGTTCAGTCTTGAGGCCGTCGGCCGTGAACGTGGTACAGAAAACAACCCGGCGGGCATTCTGGGTAATGTTGATGAAACCACCGCAACCGGCGAATTTTGGCCCGAACTTGCTGACGTTGACATTGCCCTCGGCATCGATTTCGCCGGCACCGAGAAAAGCGATGTCGAGCCCGCCACCATCGTAAAAATCAAATTGCGAAGGCTGCGGCAGCACCGCCGAAGGGCTGTATGAAGCACCGAACGACAGCCCAGAGGCTGGAAGTCCGCCGATTGGCCCGGATTCGACGGTCAGGGTCATCCGGTCACGCAGGTTTTCTTCTCTTGCAACGTTAGCAACACCTTCGGGCATACCGATGCCAAGATTAACGGTACAATTGCCGAGCGGCAGCAGCTCGACCATGCTGCGCCGGGCAATGATCTTGCGAATGCTCATTTCCATCGGCCTGAACAGCGAATCTTCTGGAAACTGCACCTGGCCCGAATAATAAGGGCAATATTGTTCAAGAAAGGTCTGCATATGCAGATGTGGTTCTTTGACCATGTCGACAAGTACGACATAATCAACGAGAATGCCGGGGATCTGCACAAACAGCTGATTGATGCCGCCGCCGCGGGCCAGACGCATTACCTGGCAGATGACGATGCCGCCGCGCTGCTTGGTTGCCATCGCCTGTGAAAGCGCGTCAAGAGGGGCAACTTCCTGTTCCATGCTGATATTGCCGAATTCGTCCGCAGTTGTGCCGCGCAGCAGACAGACGTCGATACCGAAATGCTTGTAGCGCAGGTAGTCGTGATCGTCGAATTTAACGACTTCTACAATTTCGTCGGTTGTGCGGTTGTTTATCTTTCCGCCCTGCAGACGCGGGTCGACGTAGGTCTGCAGCCCGACGTGAGTGATGGTGCCGGGCTTGCCGGCGGCGATATCGCGAAACATATGCGAAATGACGCCCTGGGGCAGGTTATAGGCTTCGAGCTTATTTTCAAGAGCCAGCTGGCCA